>CAZKCX010000612.1:0-4452 GCA_964550865.1 uncultured Planctomycetales bacterium | reverse complement strand
AGAAACGCTTTGCGCCATTCCCGTCGTCACTCGCAACGGAGAGCAGATTCCGGTCGAGACGCACGTCACGCGGGGCACGTGGGACGATCGGCAGGTGCTCTTTGCCATTAGCCGCGACATTACCGAGCGGCTCCGTTCCGAGCAGGCCCTCCGCGAGAGTGAGGAGCGACACCGAGAGGTGTTCGAGTTCTCCGGGGATGCCCTGCTGCTGTACGACAATCGGGGAACCATCCTGGATGCCAATCGGGCCGCGTGTGAGGCCTACGGGTACGCGCGAGACGAGCTGCTCGGGATGCCGGTACAGGAGCTGGTGGATCCGGACTACCGCGGCGCGCTTCGGCGGACGATGTCGCGGGTTGAGGACATGCGGCCCATCTCCATTGTGGCCAGGGATGTGCGGAAGGACGGCTCGACGTTCGACGTCGAGGTCCGGGTTTCGCCGATTGTGCGCGGCGGGAAGAGGATGCTCCTGGCCTCCGTCCGCGACGTCACGGAGCGGAAGCAGATGGAGGAGGCGCTGCGAAGGAGTGAGTCCCGGTATCGCACGCTCGTGGAGACCATTCCGTACGGGATTCAGCGAGGCGATCTGGCCGGGACCATCCGCTTCGCGAACGCAGGTCAGCATCGGATGTTGGGCTATCCGACCGGCGAGCTGATCGGGACGAAAATCTGGAAGCTGGTCGAGGGGGACGACAAGGAGCTGCGGGACTACCTTAACCGCCTCGCCCGCGAGCAGCCCCCACCGGAGCTCTGGTCCGGGCGTTTCCTGCGGAAGGACGGAAGCCTCGTCGATGTCGAGGTGGACTGGGCCTACGAGCGCGACGACGAAGGCGAGCTTGTCGGGTTCATCAGCGTGGTGACCGACGTCACGGATCGGAAGCGCGCCGAGGCGGCGCTCGAGCAACGAACGCGTCAATTGGCGAAGCGGCTGAAGGAACTGAACTGCCTGTACGACATCTCGAAGCTGGCGGAGGAGCCCGAGGTTTCCTTGGAGTCCTTCGCCCAGGGCGTGACCGAGCTCATGCCCTCCGGATGGGAGTATCCCGAGATCACGGCGTCGCGGATCGTCGTGCACGATCAGGTGTTTCAGACGAACCGCTACCGTTCCTCTCCATGGCAACTGAAGACCAACGTCTACGCCGGCGGGGAGTTCGTCGGAACGGTGGAGGTCGTATACCTCGAGGAACGGTCGGAACGGGATGAAGGTCCCTTCTTGGAAGAGGAACGCAACCTGCTCAACGCCATTGCAGAGCGGGTCGGCAACGTGGTGGATCACATGCGAGCGCAAAGGGAGCGGGAGCTGCTGCTGGATCAACTCCACCAAGCCCAGAAGCTCGAGGCGGTCGGCACGCTGTCGGCGGGCGTTGCCCATGACTTCAACAACATCTTGACGGTCATCGTGGGGCACACCGACCTCGCAACGGGCTCGCTTGCCCCCTCGCACCCGGCGATCGCGGACCTGACCACCGTCCAACAGGCGGCCCATCAGGCTATGGGGCTTACCCGGTCCCTGCTGACCTTCAGCCAGGAGCTTCCCGCCCAGAAAGAGACGCTCGAGCTGGGTCGGCTCCTGAGCGATTCGGCGCGGCTCCTCCGCAGGGTTCTCCCCGCGGGGATCGAGGTGGAGGTAGATGTCGATGCGGAAACCCCGCTCTGGGTGGACGGGGACTGGACACAACTCCAACAGCTCGTGCTGAACCTGGTCATCAACGCCCGCGACGCCATGCCGGACGGGGGGCAACTGAGCCTCCGCGTGTCGCGGATGCTGGTGGCCGACCTGCCCGAGGAAGGTCGCATCCGCACGCCGACGGGCTGGGTCGCCCGGCTGGCTGTGTCCGATACCGGAATGGGGATCCTGCCGGAGATTCTGCCTCGGATCTTCGAGCCCTTCTTCACGACGCGTGACCGCCAGAAGAACACCGGCCTGGGCTTGTCCATCGTTCACGGGGTGGTAAAGGACCATGACGGCAGCATCCAGGTCTCGTCGGAGGTCGGTGAGGGGACGACCATGATCGTCTACCTCCCCTGCTCCTCGGAAGCGCGGGAAGGACGAAGACAGGAACGCACCGGGCCCGGCGTTGAGGGGACCGGCCAGTTGCTCCTATGGGCGGGGGAGAATCCGCACGTCCGCGGGACGGGAACGCTGGCCCTGGAATCCCTCGGCTATCGCGTGCTGCAGGCCGAGGATGGTCCGTCGATCCTGCGAACGTTCTTCGAGCACGCCGTGGAGGCTAACCTCGTGATCCTCGACGCCGATTTGCCTAAGATGAGTGCCCTGGAGTGCCTCCGCGAAATCCGAAACGCCGGCGAGCGGATACCGGTGATCCTTGTCGGCGGGGGCACCGCAATCGAGGAGGAGGACGCCGATGAGAGGACGTTGTCCCTTCGCAAGCCCTTCACCGTGGCCGAGCTTGCCGAAACGGTTTCGGAGGCTTTGGCCTTGGGCGCGTGAAAGATCGGCGATGCTGAAGGAAGGATAGTCTCCCGTGACGGGCCTACTCGTCGTGTCGCCGATCGGGCCGGAGATTCGTGCTCTCGGCAGATGGCGAGTCAGCTTCCCGAAAGACGGAGCAGGACGTGCCGAAGACAACAAGCATTTTGATCGTGGACGACCACGCGATGGTCCGTGGCATGCTGACCAAGCTCTTGGATCAGCAACCGGACATGGAGGTCGTGGGGAGCGCCCCCAACGCGGATGCAGCCCTGACCGACGCGATCAAGCACAAGCCGGACATCATTTTGATGGACATCGACATGCCGGGAATGCTGTGCTTTCAGGCAGCCTCCATCATCCGCAGTCGTTGTCCGGACGTGCGCATTGTGTTCCTGAGCGCCTTTTCGAATGATCGATACATCGAACAAGCTATTGCGGTCCCGGCCTGGGGCTACATCACGAAGTCTGAGCCGGAGCAAACCTTAGTAGAAGCCGTTCGCAAGGTGGCGAACGGCGTGACGTATTTCTCGCCCGAAATCCAAGCCCGCCTTGTGTTCGATACCGACGGGGTGCGCTTGGCGCATGAGGCCCGCTCCCGCGTTTCCACGCTCACCGAGCGAGAGATCATGGTCCTTCGGTACATCGCACGCGGTCTGTCCAAGAAGGAGATCGCGCAGATCATGCACATCAGCCAGAACACGGTCATTCGCCACACCGCCAGCGTGATGAACAAACTCGATATCCACGATCGGGTGGAGCTGGCTCGCTACGCAATTCGCGAGGGGCTAGCCGAGGCGTAAGCCTTTGTGGTCCTATAAGAGAACGCGCGCCGCCGGCAAGAATGGCAAGAACTTGCTATTGCCGGAAGGCCTGATGGGGTCGATACTTGAGAAGGACGGCTTGCAGACTTCCCGTCGTCCGAACCAAGGTCAGATTGATTGCTAGGTATCCTCTGGGGCAGGTGCATCCCATCCAAACGGCCGGGCCGATGGCCTCGCCGAAGAACCGCTGTTCGTCGCCGGGTGATCGCCATGTGAAGAAGGAGTACTCCGTGCAGACACTCGAGGGGGCAGTCGAGGAGATGGGAAAGATACTGTGGGACGTCCCTCCGGGCGACGTTCGGAGGTTGGAGCGGGCGCTGAAGCGACTCACGCCCGAGCAGAAGACGTTTGCCTGCAATGCGCTGGAACGAGCCAAGGCCGAAAAGCTTTGCCATCAAGCCCATTTGAACCAGTTGGAGTATGCCGTCGAGAGCTGGTGGGCTCACAGTCTGGCCACGAAGCTTGGTGTCGTAGGGTGCCTTGTTCGTTTGTCCGAGAGCAACGAGTGGCCCGACGCGGCCGACGACGCAAGCCTGGTCCGCCGGACACTCGATCGGGGAAGATGGGCGGCCCTGCCGGGTGAGGGCTCACCGCCGTTTGGCGCCGATGCGCCAGCTCAACCCATCATGATGCGTTGAGCAAGCGGAGGCAAAGGGCACAGATCGGGAGCGGGATCGATCAGGTCAGGTAGGGCGCTTTCCATGCCCCACAGCGGGCTGGAGGGGAATCGTGGACACGAATTGCACAACGGACTTTTCGCGCAGAGTCTTGAGCTACCTGCGGCAACGGAGCTACTTCGACCATGGGCGTCGTGCGAGGGATCTCGCCTGCCAGATCATGGGGCGCATCTTGAGCACCCGGACCTTCGACGGCGTCGGCGATATGATCGCCTACTGCCAGGAGCCGGATAATCTCCGGGATTGGGTGAGCAGTGAGGCCGAACGCATCATCCTCTCACACGAACTCGAGCGCGGGCTGCGCGAAGCGCTCTCCTATATGGCCTGTACCAATGAGCGGCTGATCCCTCCCGAGCCGCCGGGGAAGGAGCGCCCCGTACTTACGGGCTCGCGGCCCTACTGGCGGGGCACACGCGATCGCCAGGCCGTGCAATAGCCTTCCTAGGCCGTCCTCACCGGTTCGCCCAGAGTGCATGGGCTTATTTCTCTGCGCGAAGCACCATGCGCTTGCGGCCGATTC
>CAZKCX010000611.1:0-4460 GCA_964550865.1 uncultured Planctomycetales bacterium | reverse complement strand
GAATTGGCTGCCAGTTCGTGTTCCCCACCTCTGAAGAGGTGGGCCACCCGTCGGCGTGACACCCATCGAATGAGTTGCGACACAACACTAGTCGGGATCGTGTCCGTGCCTCCGTTGGAGGCTCTCCGATCTCCGATAGGCCGCCACATGGACCTGCTCAGAGAAGTTGCCTGACCGGGGCGGCCTAATGGGTGTCCCCGACAGAGGCCGCGACTTTCATGCCCGTCATCGTCCTGCAAATCCTGGTCTTCGTGGTCGCGCCCCTCGGTGTCGGCCTGGCGTGCAAGCGCTCGAAGATCCTCAACACCTTGAGCCCGATCGTCCTGTGCTACGTCGTCGGCATCGTCATCGCAAACCAAAACTTCGTCGAGCCGGACCAACGGACCTCGATGACCGTCTGCTCGGTGGCCGTGATCCTCGCGATCCCGCTGCTGCTGTTCTCGGTCGATCTGGCGGCTTGGCTCCGCCTGGCGCGACCGACCTTGATCTCCTGCCTGCTCGCCTTCGCCTCCGCACTGACGGTCAGCACCACCGCGGCCCTGGCGTTCCATGGTCGCATCGAGGAGTCCACGCGGATCGCCGGCGTGCTCGTGGGGATCTACACGGGCGGCACGGCCAACATGGCCGCCATCGCAACGGCCGTTCGACTTTCGCCGGAACTCCTCGTCATGGTCAACTCGGCCGACGTGCTTCTCGGCGGGTTATACTTCCTGTTTCTGATCTCGGTGGGGTGGCGCTTGTTCGGCAAGTTCCTCCCGGAGACCCCAACCGGGCAAGCGACTCCGGACGCGTGGACGACCACGCGGGAGAGCGATCCCGCCATGCTTCGCTCTGGCGCCGTCGCGCTGCTCGTGGCGGTGGCGATCGTCGCGCTTTCCGCGATCGCATCGATCCCCCTGGGCGAGAGCCGGCGCGAGATGGTGGTCATCCTCCTGGTGACCACGCTGGCGCTGGGGGCTTCCCTGCACGGCCGGGTCCGTCAGCTGCGGGGCAGCTACGAGGTCGGCCAGTACTTCCTCTTCGTGTTCGCGGTGGGAATCGGCGCAACGGCGGACTTCCGCGAGCTGATGAACGCCAGCGGCACGGTCTTCCTGTACACGGCGGTCATCTTCTTCGGCTCGATCGCCTTGCACCTGGTCCTGTGCGCGTGGTTCCGGATCGACCGCGACACGACGCTGATCACCTCGACGGCGGCGATCTACAGCCCCGCCTTTGTCCCCCCGGTGGCCGAGGTCCTCAAGAACCCCCAGGCGATGGTCTCCGGCGTCGTCTGCGGTCTGGTGGGCTTTGCGATTGGAACATACGCCGGCATTGGGGTGGCGTCATTTGTGGCTTATCTGTCCGGGGGATGAGTGAGGGCGGCAGGTCTCGGCGGTGCGGGCGTGTGGCTACGCCGCCACCGGGCCTGACGTGATCCCCCGTCCGATCAGAACTGCAGGTAGATGAACCCTTGCGGCTTGCCGCCGGTGAAGACGGCCAGGTAGAGGATGATGAAGACCACCAGGCCGATCCGCACGAGCTTGTGCTCGACGAGGCCTCGGAACCGCGACTCGTAGACGAACTCGTACGCCCACGTCCCCAAGATCAGCACGAGCGCCCAGATCGGAAACTCCGGATCGCCCCACCCGCCGGTGAAGATTCCGCCGAGGATATCACATGCGTGGCCGAAACCCTCGGCCCGGAAGAACACCCAGGCTAACGTCACGAACGCGAAGACGAACATCTGCTTGACGAACGTCGGCACGCGGTTCTTGTAGAAGTTCGTCCGCTCCATCTCGCGCGTGACGACGCGACCGGCCGCGTGGAGCGCCCCCCAGATCACGAACGTCCAGGCCGCCCCGTGCCACAACCCGGAGATCAGCATCGTCAGGACCATGTTGACGTACGTGCGGAACGTGCCCTTGCGATTCCCGCCGAGCGGGATGTAGACGTAGTCCTTGAACCACGTCGAGAGGCTGATGTGCCAGCGGTTCCAGAAATCGCCGAGGCTCGCCGCGAGATAGGGGTTGTTGAAGTTCAGCATGAGCCGGAAGCCCATCGCCCGGGCGAGCCCCCGCGCCATATCCGTGTAGCCGCTGAAGTCGAAGTAGATCTGCCACGTGTACGCGAAGGCCGCCAGCAGCAGCGCGGGCGATCCGTGGGCGTCGGGCGAGGCGTAGACCTCGTCGACGTAGATCGCGAGGTAGTCCGCCATCGCGACCTTCTTGAACATGCCGACGACGAAGAGCGACGCCCCGTCGGCGACGTCTTGCCCGGAGATCCGCACGGGACGGCGCATCTGCGGGAGCAGATTTCCGGCCCGCTCGATCGGACCCATCATCAGCCGCGGGAACATGGCCACAAAGGTGGCGTAGCGGAGCCAGCTCGTCTCGCGCTCGATCTTGCCGCGGTAGAAGTCGATCGTGTAGCTCAGCGATTGGAAGACGTAGAAGCTGATGCCGATCGGCAGCAGCCACGACGGCTCGGGCACTTCATAGGGGACGTTGAGCCACGCGAACAAAGCGGTGACGTTGCGCGCGAGGAACGCGCTGTACTTGAACGTGCCCAAGAGGCCCAGGTTGTTGACGATGCTGATCGTCAGCCACAAGCGTCGCCGCGCCGGTCGGCGGTCCATCAGCACGACCATGAAGTAGTCGACCGTCGTCGAGTACGCGATGAGGGGGACATAGAGCCAGTGGAAGCAGCCGTAGAAGAACCACGACGCCAGCAGCAGCCAGACATGCCAGACGCGCGTGCCCTTGAGGATCAGGTGCACGAAGTACACCACCAGAAAGAAGAGCGCGAATTGCCACGTCTGGAAGTACATGCTGTGGCCCTTGGCCCGGCGCAACCCGCCCCGGTTGGTGTGGACGGAGTTGCGTTATCTACCAGGCAGAGGATCTCTTGGCAACCTCGCGCCTTTGCGCTGTTCGAGCGGCGGCCGCAACGGATACAATCCACCCTGGTGAAGCCACACGAGATCATCCTGGACTTGCCGGGGGCAGGTGGACGGCGCGGATCCCGGCCGCCGAGTTGGCCCGCGCGCGGTGCGTCGGCCTATCCGGGCTTCGCGAGACTCTGGCTGCCGGACAAGCCCAAGCGGGCGGCGCTGTACATCCACGGGATCCAGTCGCACGGGGAGTGGTTTGAGGCCTCCGCCGAACGCCTCGCGGAGGAGGGCTGCGCCGTCCTACTCCCCGACCGCCGCGGCAGCGGTCGAAACGAGATCGATCGTGGCCACGCCGTCTCGCCGCGGCAGCTCGTCGACGACCTCCGCGTCGGGCTGATGGCCCTCAGCGCGCGGACGGGCATCGGCAAGGTGACGGTCGTGGCGGTGAGCTGGGGCGGCAAGCTCGCCCTGGCGCTCGCGCGGCGCGTGCCCGCGCAACTCGAGCGCCTCGTCCTCGTCGCGCCGGGGCTCTTTCCGCAGGTGGACATCTCGCTGGGCAAGAAGCTCGCGGTCGTATCGCGGGCAATTCGGCGTAGCTCCAAGCGCTTCGACGTCCCGCTCGACGCGCCGGAGCTCTTCACCGGCAACCCGGACCGCATCGCCTACATCCGCGACGATCCGCTCGGCGTGCATCAGGTAACCGGGCAGTTCCTCGTCACGTCGCGCCGGCTGGACTGGGAGGTACGCCGCTACGGGCGTCGGCCGCCCGCGATCCCGCTGCGGGTCTTCTTGGCCGGCAGGGACCGCATCATCGACAACGAGCAGACACGCCGGTTCGTCCGCGGGCTGAAGCTCGAGGACCGCGCGCTCATCGAGCACCCCGACGCCTTCCACACGCTCGAGTTCGAACCGGACCCGAACGCCTACCTCCGCGATCTCGTCGAGGTCGTTCGCGGGAAGCGATGAGAAGAGGAGACAGAAGACAGGAGACAGAAGCCAGAATGCTGTTTGGGCTGTACCGTGAAGGAGTGAATCCCTGAACGACCCGAAGTCTCACTCGGAGTAGCGAAAATGGCCAGGAAGAAGCGCCCAGTCAAGTCCAAGTCGTTGAAGGACGCGTACGACCGTTACATCGGCGACGACCCGGACCAACAGGCCGCTTTCGAGGAGGAGCTCGCGGACTCTGAGGTCGCCAGGAAGATCTACGACCTCCGCACGAAGGCCGGCCTTTCCCAGCGAGCGCCCGCCAAGTTGGTCGGCACGACGGCATCGGTGATCTGCCAACTGGAAGACTCCGACTACGAGGGCCATTCGCTGTCCATGCTTCGTCGAGTCGCGGCCGCCCTCGACAAGCGGGTCGAGATTCGATTCGTCCCATGAAAACGAAAACGGCAGCCGACCTAACAGCTCATGACGGCGCCGCGTGCGACGCCCCTGAGGTGTTCCCGAATGCTCAAATACCTCATTCCTGCATTGATCGCCTTCGGAGCCGGCTTTCTGCAGTCCTCGTTGATGAGGGGGAAAAAGAACGCTTGGATTGACGCCTCCCTCAGAATCCAGCGACGCGGGACCTCTCCAGTGATCCGGCGCA
>CAZKCX010000610.1:0-4471 GCA_964550865.1 uncultured Planctomycetales bacterium | reverse complement strand
GGCATGCATGCCCGCGCGCTCGCGGAAATGCGGACGTGCTACGGTGGGATGCTCGACCTCGGCGCGACGACTTTCTGGGAGACGTACAACGAAGGGCTGACGGGGCCGGATTTCCACGGGCAGCTCACGACGCACATCGGCTACGGCGGGCATCGGATCAGCCTGTGTCACGGCTGGGCCGCCGGTCCGCTCCCTTGGCTCAGCGGGCATGTCCTGGGCGTGGTCCCGATGAGACCGGGGTTCTCCCACTGTCGGATCCAACCCCGCCCGATGGACCTGAAGTGGTTCGCAGGCACCGTGCCGACGCCCGATGGCGAGATCGCCATCGAGGCCGAACACGAACCCAGCGGATGGCGACTCTCCGTCGATGTGCCGCAAGGCGTCCATCCCAACCTCGACGTATCGTACTTGGATCCGCTGGTGGGGTTGGTCCTGAACGGCCAAACGGCCGAGATCGGATAGCCCTTTCGAGATGCGCCCAGAAGGCAACCCGATGAGAATCCTGATCACGGCCGGACCGACGCGCGAGTTCTTCGACACCGTCCGATTCATCTCGAATCCGTCGTCCGGGAAGATGGGATACGCGCTCGCGCGTGCGGCCAAGCGCCGCGGTCACGAGGTCGTGCTGGTCAGCGGCCCCGTGGCGCTGCGACCGCCGGCCGGGGTGGAGACGATTGATGTGACCTCGGCCGCGGAGATGAGCCGTGCCTGCAAGAAGGCATTCGTCGACTGCGACGCGGTCATCGCCACGGCGGCCGTCTGCGACTATCGACCCGAGTCCAGACTTGATCACAAGCTCAAGAAGCGGGCCAAGACCCGTTCGATTCGACTGCTGCCCACCGAGGACATCCTTGCCGGCCTCGGCCGACGCAAGGGCAAGCGCGTGGTGATCGGCTTCGCCATGGAGGATCACTCCGCCCACCGCAACGCCGAGAGCAAGCTCCGACGCAAGAACCTGGATGCCATCTTGCTCAACGGGCCGGAGAACATCGGCGGGAATCGGGCGCGGATGGAACTGCTCGTTCAGGGTCGGGAGTGGGAAGCTTGGAAGCCCGCCAGCAAAGCGTCGGTCGCCACGCGCGTGATCCAACTGGCCGAGGAGTTGTCTGAAACGCGGTAGAACCCGACCTGCTCTGTTCCTCGCTAGGAAACCTCTAGGAAAGATTGAACAGTGCGTCAGAAGGGACCTGTATGTGGGTGGCCCGCGGCTTGACTTGTCCTGAGCTCTGTCGAAGGAGCCGTGGGGGACGCGAATCACCGGACGAATTCGAGTCCCCCACCTCTGAAGAGGTGGGCCACCCGAAGTTCGCAACTGTCCGAACACTGGTGCAGGCGGCTCAAGACCGCTCTCCCGGCGATCGGGCTGCGGCGGCCCTTTCACGCAAAACCGAATGGGATCATCGCCCTCGAAAGCGCCTCGCCCCGAAACTGATCGCGCAGACGAACAACCCCATCACCAGGAGCGGGAAGGCCTGTTCCACCCCGCTGCCGCACTTGAAGGCGGCCTCGATCTCGTAGTCTCCGTCCATCGTCAGGAGCAGGACGGGGTTCATCTCGATCGTCACGTGGTTGGAGTCGCCGGGGAAGTTCGGGTCGTAGATTGTCCAGTGCTTGAAGGAGTCGCCCTCGGTGGGGATCGCCACGAGCACCACCTCCGTCCCGTCCGTGTAGCGAAGCAGTCGCTCGGCCGGATCGTTTGGATCGTTGGGGTCACACAGCTCCGGGTCGATCAGGACCGAGCCCTTTCCCGAATTCTTGACGTCGAGTGCGATCTGGCGAACGCCGTCCGCGAAACGTCCCCAGCGGGCCTCGACGTTGTCGAAGGCGGTCTCGCAGGGAAACCCCCCGGCCCAATCGTTGGCCGAGTTGGTCATCAGGAAGCAGTAGCCTTCCGCGCGATACCAGTAGTCCCCGCCCCCCCAGGCGTCCCAGTTCCAGACACCCGGTGCGGGGTCGGAATACTGCCCCTCCAAGATGTACTTGCCGTCCCAGTCGTACTTGTCCCCATGCCAGATGGCCCCTCGGGCCCACTTGCCGTTCGGATCGCCCGTGGGAGCCGAGCCGTCGTTCTCGAACTGGAAGAGCATCCAGAATCCGGACCGCTCCCAGTTGTCGAGGTTCTCTCCGCCGAAGTTCGGTCCGTTGTACGGGTTCAGCACCGGGTCGTCCGGCTTCATGGTCGGACAGCCATAGGGCTGATTGGGATACTGGGCCCAGTCCGGATCATTCGGATCGATCCAGATGCGTCGGAAGGTTGCCCCCGCCTTGGCCGGATCGATGTCTCCCGAAAAGGCCTGGAACTGGAGGTTCTGCGTGCCGGGGTCTTCGATGTTGCAGTCGAAATCACAGCCGATCAGGAGGCCGGCAAGACCCTCGGCGTGGATGACGAGGTACGCTCGCCCATGGTCTTCGTTCGGGTCGTCGTAGTTCGGGTCGTAGCTTGGATCGTTGAAGCTGAATCGCCGGTTCGGATCGGGGTGCGTCGGGTGGTAGTAGCCCGTATAGTAGATCCACGCAAGGACGTAATGATCGCAGGAATCGTCGAACCACGTCGGGTCGTCCGGCAGCCCGCCGTCGGCTCCGCTGGCGACACCGGCCGCCATTGTCCCCATCCCAGCGGGGAATCCCAATTCGTGACCCACAAGCCGAAGGGCCTTGTCCGCGACCGTGTCGGTGATGATGTGGGCCTGGGGGTTGGCCGCCATGATGAAGATCGCCCAGTCGGGATTGTCCTGATCCCAGAAGACGGCGTTGTTCGCGTCGGTCCAATAGGCGCTCGCGTAATCGTTGGCGTCGTTCGGGTCGAATTGCCACAAGCCGTAGTCATACGTGTGGTAGTTCGGGTCGCCATGCTGCGGATCATTGGGGTCTCGCTCGTACCAGCCGTCGCTGAAGTCGTCGTAAAAGGACGAGTACGCAACGCCGGGGGCGAACACGGAGATGGCGCAAACCCAAACGACGATCCAAGTCAGGTGTTCCCGCTTCATTGTCTCTACCTCCCGCTTTCCGGGTCGCGGCGTCGGGGGAAACGTCGCATGGTTGCCGGAAGAAGGTTCTGGATGTGGGCCTCGACCGGATGAGGCTCTTATTCCGCCACCGCGTCGAACTGCGAAATGCCCTCCACGCCCTGATTATACAAATGCTCAATTGGGACTACAAGTAGGTTATTGCCCATTGCGTTGGACTGCAATGCGGTGATACAATCCCGGTAGCGGGTCGGACGAAGAGCAGGATCCACGTCGAGCACCGTGTCCGGCTCGCGGCACGGTTTCTCATCTCTTGCAGTGCCGACATGCGTCGGTGGTCCTGGCGGAAGGGGCAGTCTACCATGCGGCTTTTCCGCGGTGTCCGTACTGGGCAGTCAGACGCGTTCACGCTCATCGAGTTGCTCGTCGTCGTCGCCATCATCGCCCTGCTCATCTCCATCCTCCTACCCAGTCTAAGCAAGGCCCGGGCCCAGGCACGCACGACGCTCTGCCTGAGCCGCGTCGGCCAGCTCGGCAAAGCCATCAGCATCTACTCCGAGGACTACGACGGAACGTTTCCCTTCGTGGCCACGCTGGAGGAACGATACGATGAAGGGGCCGACCCCGAAGAGATCTGGCTGGCGGATTGGCTGTCCTTCGAGGATCCCCGAGCGGTGCTGGATACAGTGGGATACTCGAACGAAGAGGCATGGGCCGAGGCGATTCACAGCGCCGTCGTCGAGAGCGGAACGTTGTTTGATTACGCCCGATTCGAGAAACTCTATCGTTGCCCAGAGTTCGAGCGAATACGGGAATCCGAACAGCACGTCTTCAATTACACCAGGGCGTTGTGGGCGCGCTTCTGGAGGATGCCGGAAGAGTATCCCGACGGAGAGGAACCCAGTCCCTGGGGCAGCTTACGCGGCCCGATCCTCAAGTCGAGCCAGGTCCACAACCCGGCCGATCTGCCGATGATGCTCGACGAGCAATGGAACCGCCATGTGGGGACAGCCGGCCGCCCCGAAGGGATGTTGGATACGAACGACTCGGCCTACAACTGCGCCGACTACGGCTTCTACGGCGACAATATCATCGGCATCTATCACGGTACGCCCGTGCGCTGTCGCTACCACGATTGCGATGAGGGAAACCCCCTGTTCCACCTGGATCCGTATGTGTGGAAGCGAGGCGGCATCTACTTCTATGACGGACATGCCGCCTTGGATCGCGATCCGTGGCCGACCCTGAAACTCGGCAACAACCCCGAACCGGGACCGTTTCGCGGCATGGCCGGCGGCTTGCGCTTCTTCGACGAGTTCAACGCGATGATTGCGTACCAGTCGTACATCATCTACGCCCAGCGCGGATACTATCGTGCGGGCGACGATAGCGGCATCTGGCCGCAGTAGGCATGGCTACCTCGGCAACAGCGTCGCGAGTTCCGCGTGCGGACGCGGGATGACGTGCGTGCTGATCAGCTTGCCGACCTGCGCCGCCGCCTGTCC
>CAZKCX010000609.1:0-4471 GCA_964550865.1 uncultured Planctomycetales bacterium | reverse complement strand
CTTCAGAGGTGGGGGACACGAATTCGACCGAAGATTCACCTTCCCATCGCGCAAGCGATAGGCCCCTCGGCTCCTTCGTCTGCGCTCCTTTCGGGTCTGAGCCTCACGGTCGCAGACAGGACAAGGGAAGCCATGGGCCACCCCTGGCGATGGCTTCTCCCTTCCACTACTACGTCAACGCTCGGCCCGCCGGTGAGTCCGGCGGCGGCGGAAGCGACTTCATACACAGCGTCTTCGGCAGGTCCGGGCCCGGCGTTGCGGCGACGTAGGTCTTAGTCGTCTCCGGCGGGTGGGTCGTTACGCCCACGTGTCGACCTTCGGCGTCGATCGCGACCACGTTGACCACGCCCGTCGTCTGCAGCGCGACGTGATGCAGGTCCCCCACCGCCTCGAAAGCGGCCTCTTCCACCGGCATGCCCATCTTCATGTACAGGACGACGCTCCGCGCGGTGCTCGTCGAGATGGTCCACTCGCCGAAGCCCGTGCAGACGGCCGCGCCGTGGCGATCGTCCGCGTAGCAGCCCGCGCCGACAATGGGCGAATCGCCGAGCCGTCCCGGATACTTCCACGCGAACCCGCTCGTGCTGACGCCGGCCGCCAGGCGCCCGGCCGCACCCCGCGTGATGCACGTCACCGTCCCGCCGACGTGCTCCGGGTCGACGGCCCACGCGCCCAGCCGGGAGAGATCGGACGCGTCTCGAATCACGTCGGGGTCGCCCACTCCGAGCTTGTCGCGGAGGCGTTGCGTCCACGTCTCGCGGGCCTCCTCGGAGAGCATGTCCCGCTTCTCGCAGTTCATCTCGGCGGCGAAACGGGCCGCGCCGTCCCCGACGAGCAAGACGTGCGCGAGCCTTTCCATCACGCAGCGGGCCACCGTAATGGGATACCGATACCCCTTCAGCGCCCCTATCGCGCCGGTGCGGAGCGTCGTGCCATCCATGATCGAGGCGTCGCACTCGACCTCGCCGATGAGGTTCGGCCAGCCGGAATAGCCGACGGTATGGTCGTCGGGGTTGTCCTCGACGGGACGAATCGCCCGCTCGACGGCGTCGACGGGAGTACCGCCGTCTGCGATACAGGCCGCGCCGTCGGAGACGCCGATTAGATTGTGCGAGCCGATGACAAGGATGCCGGATTCGTTCACGCCTGCGCTCCGAGAAGGGGGCCTCGGTCTTGCCGATCCCGCCAACCGTACGCCGGGATGGTAGCACCGGCGTCGGCTCCCGTGAAGAATGGACCCGGGACGGTTGCCCCCGCCCCCGCTGTCCGCCAAGATATCGGTCTCGGCGGCGATTGCGTATAAGGCTGTTTGCAGCAATGTCTGAACAGTCGAGCAGACTTGCCTTCCGTGGCCCAGTCGCCCTCGGCTGGGGCGCCTTCCGTGGCCCAGTCGCCCTCGGCTGGGGCCGCCTTCCGTGGCCCAGTCGCCCTCGGCTGGGGCCTTTCAACGGCTCACGGCCGCGCTTGTCAGGGCGAAGCCCGGAGGCGGCCGTGCCACACGGCTCGATCTTTGCTGCAAGCAGCTCAAGTGCCGTTGATGCCGGGCGAGGACCTTGGGGAACGAATCGGAGCGAGCCATGCGCACATCCACGATAGCCGTCGTCATCGCAGCACTAAGCATCTCCGCGCTTGCCCCCGCAGCCGAGCCGGTCTTTCGCGCGACGGACAAGAAGGGATGGTTCGCGTTCGACACGGGCGTCGTCCGCGGCAAGCTACGGGCCGACGGCAAGAGCCAGGGCATGCCGACGTTCGTCGATGCCAAGACCGGCAAGGAGCTGGCCCACGGCGGAGGCAACCCGGGTCTGTTGAGCTACTACCGGCTGCTCTCCCGCGAGAAGCGCTGGGGCGATCCGAAGAAGCACGATACGTGCCGCGGCTGGCCGCAAGAGGCGTCACGACTCCAGGACGGATCGGTGCGGATCGTCTGGCCGCCCGCCGACGACCACCCCGTCAAGATGATCGCCACCTATCGCTGGTCGAGCCCGACGACGATCGACCTCGTCACCGAGCTCACGCCGCAGATCGATTTCCCGGAGAGCGAGGTCTTCCTCTCGAACTACTTCCACAGCGACTTCCAGAGCTATATCTACGTCAAGCCCCCACGGCACGGGCGCGGGGAGCCGCACTTCCTGCACCCGGTCGGCAGCGACCTGGTCGTCGGGACGTATCTCGCCTTCCCGCGAGACCTCCGCGGTGTCCGCATGTTCTACGACGGGCGCTGGGAACAGGGCCACAATCCCGTGCAGTGGACGGCCCCGCGCTACTACGCCGCGCCGCTCAGCCTCATGCGGGACGAAGCGACCGGAATCACGTTCGTGCTGATGGCTCGACCGGAGGAGTGCTTCTCCGTGGAGATGCCGTACAACCTCACGCCGCCCGACGGTGTGGCAGGCCATCACTCGATCTACTACTCGTTGTTCGGCCAGGATCTTGCCGCCGGAGAGACGGCCCAGGCCCGCATGCGGCTCATCGTCGACCGGAAGATCTCGAACGAGCGGGCGCTGGAGCTCTATCAGGCGTTTCTCAGGGAAACGCAGTGACTGCCTCTGGCATCTGCTATTCTGCTGCACGTTGAAGAACGTGCTGCCGGATCGGAGGCGGTGCCCGAGCCGTCGGATTCATCCGGCGCCGAGGTCCCGCGCGGCATCAATGCCGCGGCTCGGGCATGGAGCCGTGAGGGTTGCGAAATGGGTTGTTGGTGAACAGCCGTTTCCGAGAGCACTCGCGGCCGCAGGTGGAACCCCTTCCCGTTTCTTGGAGGTACAGCCAATGTTTCACGCGATCCGTAGAAGTACCTTCCTGTTGACCCCGTATCTGGTCTTGCTCGTCCTCGCGGGCACGCTGCGCGCCGCCGAGGCGTCGAAACGGTGGGTCCACCCGAAGTGCAAACCGCTCGAGATCACCAAGAACGGGCCGTTCGTCCAGCTCGAGGACGGCACGCTCTGGGCCGTCGACAAGAACGTCCTCAAGGCCAGCACCGACGCCGGGAAGACCTGGAAGCCCCTCACCAAGGTCATCGACCCGGGCATGAACATCGGCCACGTGGGCCACGTCGGGCAGTTCCTCCGTACGAAGAAGGGCACGATCGTGATCGTGTTCCTGGACTTCCAGGGCTACAAGTTCGCCTGGGACGATGCCAAGCGCAAGCCCAAACCCGAGTGCAAGCTCGAGATGTGGGCCGTCCGCAGCACCGACGGGGGCAAGACCTGGACCGACAAGCAGCAACTACTACCCGGCTACAACGCCGACTTCATGGGCCTGATCCAGACCCGCGAGGGGCATATCGTCGTGACCGTCGAGCACCTCGTGCCCGAGCTGGGGCGGTGGGTGTGCTGTTCGTTCCGCTCCAAGGACGAGGGCAAGACCTGGAAGCAGAGCAACCTGATCGACCTCGGCGGCAGCGGCCACCACGACGGCGCCGTCGAGCCGACGGTCGTCGAACTCAGCGACGGCCGGCTCATGATGATGATCCGAACGGGCTTCGGGCAGTTCTGGCGGGCCTACTCGACCGACGGGGGCGAGTACTGGCGGACCATCGAGCCGAGCGGCATCGACGCCAGCAGCGCCCCCGGCTGGATCCTCCGATTGAAGAGCGGACGCCTGGCGTTCGTGTGGAACCAATCCAAGCCGCAGGACGCGACCGAGTGGAAGCACAAGTGGTCCGGCCAGGCGTTCGAGTACCCCGCCAGCGGCTATCGCCAGGAGCTGTCGCTGGCGTTCTCCGACGACGACGGCCGAACGTGGACCAAGCCCGTCGTGATCGCCCGCGAGCCTGGCGGCCAGCTCGCCTATCCGTATTTGCTCGAGCGCTCGCCGGGCAAGCTGTGGATCTTCACGCGATACACCTGGCTGCCGAAGGGAAAGCCCGCCCCGCCCCTGGCCGTCGTGGTCGATGTGAACGAGTTCATTCCGAAGCGATAGCAGAGGCGGTCCGGGCGGGCAGCCCTTCCCCGCTCCGCAAGGGGCGCGCTAGTACTGCATTTCAGAAGTATCGCGACAGTGTAGTGTGCGTCCTGACGGCCGGTGCGGTCGCTGAGACCCACGTCGTGCCCCGGTTCGGCGTTGAATTCAGCGGCTCGGGGCAGAATGCCGCTGTTGGTCAAGCGCCCCCATCCCAGCACGATCGCCCCGTGGCACGGCCGCCCCGTAGCACGGGCATCTTGCCCGTGAGTTCAATCCCCCCATAGCACGGCCGCCCCGTAGCACGGGCATCTTGCCCGTGAGTTCGTGTGGCACGGCCGCCGACGTAGCACGGGCATCTTGCCCGTGAGTTCACTTACCCCATAGAACGGCCGCCGACGTAGCACGGGCGTCCCGCCCGTGAGTTCAATCCCCCCATAGCACGCCCGCCGACGTAGCACGGGCATCTTGCCCGTGAGTTCCTGTGGCATCCCCGCCCCCGGCCGTGAGGATTCGTCGCAACTGAGTCTCTGCTTGACTCCGGTTGATAAGTTTGGTATATGTTAGGTAT
>CAZKCX010000608.1:0-4473 GCA_964550865.1 uncultured Planctomycetales bacterium | reverse complement strand
GCTACCCGACCGTCCCAGGCGATCATCAGGTTGCTCCACAGGGCCGAGCAGGCACAGCGTCTCTGCGAATGATGCTGGTCCGCCAGCCCTTCGACCTGCGTCGATGGGACATCTGATCGCAGGCCCGCCCAGGTGTGCATAGGAACCAGCTTGTACTCGTAGCCGCTGCGATCGCACCACGTCACGAACGGCCCGACGTCGGCCTCATTCACTCCAGGATAGATCTGGTACGCGATTTCGACCCGCGTGCGTATCCCCTGCCCACGGATGTAGTCGTGAAGCCGGACGATGGCCTCCTTGACGGTCTCGAAGGATCCGCCAATGCGGATCTGCCCATAGGTCTCCTGCGAAAAGCCGTCCAGATCGACGCCGAGGATCGCCACGCCCGAGTCGGCGAGACGCTTGTAGTTCTCGTTCTCCAGCAAGAGCTGACCGTTCGTGAAGAGGATCGAGTTCCGCAGATCCTTCCGACGGGCGTAGTCCAGCTTCGTGAAGAGTTCCGGGTCGACGAGCGGCTCACCGATCCCGTAGTAATGCAGATAGGCGTGGGGCTGCTTCTCAGCCACCTCGTCGATGATCTTCTCGAAGAGTGCCTGACGCATGACGCCCAGGGGACGTTGCATCGCCGAGCGCGCGCACATCTTGCATGCCAGGTTGCAGCGGTTCGTCGTCTCGATGCAGATCTCGTAGGGGAAGCTCTCGATCAGCTCGAAGTACGCGCGCGTCAACTCGTCGTCGGCCTCACGGTCCTCGATGGGAAAGTGGAACGCCCCCTTCTCGAACTGCCACGAGCTCGACAGGGCATGGGCCTCGAGCCGGTCCAGGAGGAACGGGATAATCCCTTTGGCTCGCAGGTGGTTCTGCCAGCGGCGGTTGGTGCTCTTCATCCCGTCTCGACTCCCTTGGCGACTCGCCGCCCTCGCCACCCGGCCTGAGGCTGCCCGGCCGGCTCCTCGCCGCACGCACAATCGGCGCGAGGCATCGTTCGGCACGGTCCTTCCGCACAGCCCAGGACAGCTATGCTTGGTTATCGGCACCGGCTTGGACTGCCCTTGACCGAACGGCATTTGCCGTTGGCCGCGGTCGCATCAGCCTACTCCGCGGGGCTTGGAGAAGCCGGAAACCCCTGTATAGGCCGTAGCCGGACGGCGTCGTTTGCGGTATACTGTTTGGCTCGGTGTTTCGTGCCCTTTGCCCGGGCGCTGAAGGTGGGGACCAATGAGCGTGCCGTCTGGGCGTGGCGGGTCACGAATCGATACGCGATACCCAATTCGCCCAAGGAGAGTACGAACATCATGAGACGCCCATTCGTGGCCGGCAACTGGAAGATGCACAAGACGCTGGACACCGCTCGCCGGCTCATGGACGGCCTTCGCGAGAAGCTGCCCGCGTCATGCCCCGTGGAGGTGGCGATCTGCCCACCGTTCCCCTACCTGCTGCCGATGCAGCGGGCCGTCGACGGGACCGAGGTCAAGCTCGGGGCGCAGAACATGTGGCACGAGGCGGAGGGTGCATTCACGGGCGAGGTCTCCCCACAGATGCTCCTGGATTGCGGCTGCACCTATGTCATCCTCGGCCACAGTGAACGACGGCACACGATCGGCAAGGGCGAGGACGACGCCCTGATCAACAAAAAGGTCCTCGCGGCGTGCGAGGCGGGGCTTACGCCCGTTCTGTGCATCGGCGAACTGCTGGAGGAGCGCGACGCGAACAAGACCGAAGACGTCTTGACGACCCAGATCCAGGGCGGGCTCGCGGACGTCCCCGAGGACAAGGTCGCGAGCTTGGTCATCGCGTACGAACCCGTGTGGGCCATCGGGACCGGCCGGACGGCCACGCCCGAAATCGCCCAGGAAGCCCACCGTCACGTGCGAAAGGTCCTCTCCGAGCTGTACAATGAGGACACGGCACAGGCCGTGCGGATCCAGTACGGCGGCAGCGTCAAGCCCGGCAACGCGGAGGATTTGATGGCCCAGCCCGACCTCGACGGCGGCCTGATCGGCGGGGCAAGTCTCAAGGCGGAAGACTTCTTCGGAATCGTCGAGGGGACCCTCAAGGGCAAGAAGCTGTAGTTCCGTCCTGCTCGATTCCGAGGCGAACATCGAGACGCCATCTCGTCGCGAGGGACGCGCGTCGAACCGAGCGTGGTAGGATTCGACCTAGACAAAGGTGTTGTGATGATGATTCTGGCGGTGGGCTCGTTCTGGAAGGTCTTTACGGCAGCGCTGTTTCTGCTGACCTGCGTCCTGCTGATCGTGGTCGTTCTACTCCAGCGGGGTCGAGGCGGCGGGTTGTCCGGGGCGTTCGGTGGTGGCGGAGGATACAGCCCGTTCGGGGCGAAGACGGGCGACTTCTTCACCTGGTTGACCGTAGGCCTGGCGGGTCTCTTCCTCATTCTCGCCATCATTGCCAACTTCGCTTTCCGCAAGGTCGAGGTGGACGCAGGCGCGGACCAGCAAAGGGCACCGCTGAAGGTTCCCGCCCCCGCGCAGGGTGGCGCCGGAGGTCCGGTCGGCGAACAACCGATTCCGGCCGGCACACCGTCGGAGACTCCCGCGGGCACCGGAACGGCCCTTCCGCTCGAAGGCGCCCCGACGCCGGCGCCTGCCGAAGGCGAATCCCCCGGTCAGTAGCGGTTTTCCAGCGGTGACGGGAGCAGCCATGATTCGATCGATGACCGGCTACGGTGAGGCCTTCCACGACGAAGACGGCGTAAGCTACGCCCTCGAGATCCGCAGCCTCAACAATCGATACCTCAAGATCGTCATCAAGCTGCCCGACCACCTCCAGTTTCTCGAGCCGGAGGTCGAACGCCTCCTCCGAAATCGGCTCGGACGGGGAAGCGTCACGTACGCGCTTCGCGTGCGGAATACCAGTGCCGAGGCCGCGTACGAGATCAACATCCCCGCGTTGACCAGCTACATCGAGCAACTTCAAACCGCGACCGAATCCCTACAGGGCAACGGTCAGATCGCCGTCGAGATGGCCTACCTACTGAACATGCCGGGCGTGTGCCAACCTCGTGTGGCGGACGACGCCGCGAAGGAGCACTGGTGGCGCATCATCCAGCACTTGAGCAACGAGGCGATCGACCAACTCATCGAGATGCGATGCAACGAAGGACAAGCGCTTTGCGAAGACCTGCTCGGGCATCTGACCAAGCTTCGGGCGCACCTCGAATTCGTCCGCGGGCGCTCGCCCGAGGTGGTAAAGGTCTACCAGGACCGGCTGCAACAGCGCGTTCAGATGCTTCTGGCGGATGCGAAGATCCCCGTCGAGGATCAGGATCTCGCCAAGGAGGTGGCCGTCTTCGCCGAACGATCGGACATCAGCGAGGAAATCGCCCGCTTCGCCAGCCATCTCGATCAGTTCACGGAACTGTGCGACAGCAAGGAACTCGCCGGCCGGAAGCTCGACTTCATCGCCCAGGAGATGCTGCGGGAGGCCAACACGGTCGCCAGCAAGGCGAACGACACGGAAATCGCCCGGCACGTGGTCGAAGTCAAGGCCCTGATCGACCGGCTTAAAGAACAGGTGCAAAACGTCGAATGAGCACGTGCGGCAAGGGAGTGCTGGTCGTCGTCAGCGGGCCCAGCGGGGTCGGCAAGAGTACGATCTGCGCCAAGCTCCTGGAGCGCCTCGGGGCCGTGCTCAGCGTGTCCGCCACGACCCGGCCGATCGGAGAGGGTGAGACAGACGGCGTGAACTACTACTTCCTGAGTCGGGAGGAATTCGAGCGGCGGCTGGCCGCCGGTGAGTTTCTCGAGCACGCGGAATACCTGGGAAATCTGTACGGGACGCCGGAGGGACCGGTGACCGAGGCCACGAACGCCGGCAAGGACGTATTGCTTGACATCGAGGTCGAAGGCGGCACCCAGGTCGCCAAGAAGTACCCGAGCGCCGTTACGGTCTTCATTCTTCCGCCGAGCCGCGAGGCCCTGGCCGGACGAATCGCGGGGCGCGGCCGCGACAAGGAGCACGTCATCGCCGAACGCCTCGCCAATGCGGAACGGGAAATCCAGCTGGCCCGGGACTCCGGAGTCTATCAGCACTTCGTCGTCAACGACGACCTCGAGAGCACCGTGAGCCAGATCGCCGACATCGTCAAGGCGAAACGCGAAGCCCTGGCCGCCAACGATCGGCAGGCCGAAGCATAGCCGCACGACATTGTCAGCCGTAGGAGGCATACGAGTCGCATGATCGAAGCACTGAAGAGCGATGAAATCGTCCGGAAGGTGGGCGGGCGCTTCAAGCTGACGGCCCTCATTCAGAAGCGATGGCTCGAGCTGATGCGAGGCGAGGGACGTCCCCTGGTCACTCCGGGAAGGGACCAGATCCTCGAGATCGTCATCCGCGAAATCCTGGAAGGCAAGATTACCATCGACTACGAGGCCAGTGACCTCGCCGAGCCGGACTAGTGCTCCGTCGCTCGTCAGCCGATGGGTGGGTGGCCCATGGCTTTAGCCGTGGGGG
>CAZKCX010000607.1:0-4530 GCA_964550865.1 uncultured Planctomycetales bacterium | reverse complement strand
GAAGGTCTTGCGTTCGCTTGAGAAGATCCAGAAGGATTTCAACGCCTCGCAGTCCGGCGGCAAGAAGGTTTCGCTCGCAGACCTGATTGTGCTGGGCGGATGCGCAGCCGTTGAGCACGCTGCGAAGAAGGCCGGGCACGATGTTCAGGTTCCTTTCTCACCCGGACGTACCGACGCGTCGCAGGAAATGACCGACGTGGATTCCTTCGCCGTCCTCGAGCCGACCGCAGACGGGTTCCGCAACTACCGGCGAGCGGGACACGACCGACGGGCGGAGGAATTGCTCGTGGATCGGGCGCAACTGCTGACGCTGACCGCGCCTGAGATGACGGTGCTGGTCGGCGGCATGAGGGTCCTGAACGCGAACTTCGCGAATTCGCGGCATGGTGTGTTCACCAAGCGACCTGAAACGTTGAGCAATGACTTCTTCGTGAACCTGCTGGACATGAGCACGGAGTGGAAGAAATCCCCCGACAAGGAAGGTGTCTACGAAGGACGGGACCGCAAGACGGGAAAGGTCAAATGGACCGGCACGCGAGTCGATCTCATCTTCGGCTCGAATTCGCAGCTTCGAGCCATCGCGGAGGTGTATGCCAGCGCCGACGCACAGCAGAAGTTCGTCAAGGACTTCGTGGCGGTCTGGAACAAGGTAATGAACCTCGATCGCTTTGACCTGGATCCGGCTCTGCGGAAGGGATCCAAGCGCGTGGTACTCCGGTAGCGCTACGGATCACCGAGGAGACTGGACCATGTTGCGATTTGCTTCCACTGTCGTTCTGGTGCTGGCCCTCGCCACGCCCGTTGCCGCTCAGGAAAACAAGGACATCGTGGGCACGGCTGTCGCGGCCGGGGACTTCAGGACGCTCGTCAAGGCCGTCCAGGCCGCCGGGCTGGTCGAGACGCTCACGGGCCCCGGGCCCTACACCGTCTTCGCCCCGACCGACGAGGCGTTCAAGGCCCTGCGAGCGGGAAATCCTGAACGATAAGGGACTGAACTCATGGTAGAAGCGAACTCGAGAATCAGGAAGATAGTACTGATCGCGGGGCTGCTCGTGATCCCCCTGCTGGCCGGGGGGTGCGAGACCACGGCCAAGACAGGCTTCAAAATGGCCAAAGGTGTCGACGCCGATGTGTTGCCGATCGACGACACCCTGACCCCCACCCGGCTCGCAGCCTACAACACGCTGAAGCTCGGAAACGTAGACAGCGATATCGGTCGGCTTTGCCCGAACGAGGTAATCGTCGAGATCCGCAAATCTGCCCCGAAGGTCTTCACCGAACGAACCAAGAAGACTTTCCGAGGAGGTCCGAAGGTCCTCACGGCCAATATCGTCGTCCGCTTCTACAGAAAGTTTGACCTGCTATCGGGCACGGGGCGACTCGATTTGCTCGCCACACTCGTAGATACCGAAAGCGGGACGGAAATCGGCAAGGTGTACGTTGAAGGGATCACCGAATCACCCGTACACACTGGCATTGACGACATGGTAGAGGAAACGACCAAGAGACTGACCGACTACTTGACGAAGAAGAAGGAATAGCGGTGGTTTGTTTCGGTGGGCGCATCAATGCGTCCTTCTGCCACCGGCGTGCTCGCGCGTGCTGGCAACGCCGGCCGATCCAGGATTCGCAGAAGTTCGCCGTTGTGCGGACCGTGTGATAGAGCCAGCGGATACAAAGGGCCTCCGAGTCGAAGGCAAGCATGCATCGAGCGAGGACCTTCGGCTTGGCGGCTTTGATTTCCTGCACGGCCTGGCGCAGGAGCTTTTCCATCCGCCGGTAGAGCCCAGCGAAGACCGGCCGGTTGCCGGTTGGTGACACGTCAAACAGCGGCGTTCTGTTCGGGGCCTTGCCCGTATAGAAGCACGCGGGCAGCTCGGCGTTCTGATCGACGCACATCAGCGCCTCTGCGATGCGGGATGGTTTCTTCGCCGCGTCGCTAGCGGCAACGCGGCTCGCCTCGCGCCGGAGGATCGGAGCCCCGGTGCCGAAGTCGATCTGGGTCTCCTTCCCCGGCTCACACTCCATGCGTCGGAACGGCAGCGTTCGAGACCGTCCCAGCCGACGGACAAAGCGCTTGACCGACTCATAGCTCCCCTCGAAGCCGTGGTCGACCTGGAGGGCCTGCCAGATCCGTTGGGCGGATAACCCTTGTTCCCGCAATGTGATGATGACCTGACGGAACGAATCACACCGGCTCCGACGGCCGGGGGACCCGGCGGTCGAAATGGCCGGTTTTGCCTGTTCGGACCCGACGGTCGGAATGGCTGCTTTTGGCGGGTCCGAGCCGGTGGGCGGGGTGGCCTGTTTTGCCTCGGGTTCGGCCTGGACCGTCTGCTGTTCAGCGAGTTGAACGTATCGGCTGACCGTCTCTCGATGAACGCCCAGCTCGCGGGCGATCCGTCGGTAAGGGAATCGGCTTCTGATTCGACCGCGATGCATGGCTAACGAGGACGAAGCTTTCGGGGCAGACAGGGGACTGATCCACGGTCGTCGGCCCGACCAGCAACGTTGTACGCGGTCTCCGCTCTCGGGTAGCATGACGTGCCTCTCATCCACGAAGAGGCCGTCTCAGATGAAAGGAAGAACGATGGACAAGGGTAGACATTCCGGACAACTGGGGGTCGTGGCGATCATGGGATTAGCCCTTCTATCAGGCGGGCGCGCCAGCGCGGACGATCGGTGGTCCGTGCTGGACGGCGGAGACGGGCCCGGCAAGGGCAAGCACATCGTCTTCGTGACCGGCGACGACGAATACCGCTCGGAGGAGCTGATGCCGCAGCTAGCCAAGATCGCGGCGAGGCACCACGGTTTCAAGTGCACGCTGCTGTTCCCGATCAACAAGAAGACGGGCGAGATCGATCCCCACACGCTCGACAACATCCCCGGGCTCGAGGCGCTGAAGGACGCGGATCTGATGGTGATCTTTGCGCGGTTCCGAGAGCTGCCGGACGAGCAGATGAAGCACATCATCGACTACACCAACTCCGGCAAGCCCATCATGGGGCTGAGAACGTCCACGCATGCGTTCAACTACACGAAGCATCCGGACAGCCCCTACGCCAAGTACAGCTTCCGTTCGGGCAAGACCGGAGGAGGCTGGGGCCGCGAGGTGTTGGGCGAGACGTGGATCAACCACTATGGGCATCACCAGAAGGAGAGCACGCGCGGGTTGATCGCCGAAGGCATGAAGGATCATCCCATCGTGCGAGGGGTCGAGGACATCTGGGGCCCGTCCGACGTGTACGGCCTGAGCAAGCTCCGCGGCGACTGCAAGCCGCTGGTCATGGGGCAAGTGCTGCTCGGGATGAAACCCGACGACAAGCCGAACCCCAAGAAGAAGCCGGTGCCCATCGCATGGATCAAGACATACACCGGCGATCAGGGCAAGACGGCTCGGGTCTTCACCACAACGATGGGGCACGCGGGCGATCTGAAGAGCGAAGGATTCCGGCGGCTGCTCATCAACGCGTGCTATTGGTGCATGGGCATGGAGGACAAGATCCCGGCCAAGAGCAAGGTGGATATCGTCGGCAAGTACGACCCGAACCCGATCGGCATGGGCAAGCACAAGAAGGGGCTACGACCCGCGGATCATGGATTCTAAGCTGCCTGCAAGCAAGACCGACCGGTGTGGCACGGCCGTCCCCGGCCGTGAACCGCAGAAGGGCTGGGTGGCCCATGGGTTCAGCCGTGGGCGACGCAACCGCCGGTTTCTGTTCGAGCCGCCGGATTCATCCGGCGCGGCCGCGCGGCATGAATGCCGCGGCTCGAACAGCTGGTCCGGCTCGAGCACGTAGTCGCGATACTTCTGAAATGCAGTATGAGTCCTCGGCCGCGCGAAGATCGGTGGACCGGCACGCCGACACTCAAAGCGCCTTCGTACGCCCCGGCATGGCCACCGGGTAGTTGCCGTCTTTGTCGGGCATCACCGGCGGTTCGCTGTCCATCGTGAGACTCTCCAACCCCGGAGCCAGCACCAGATCCGATGCCAGCGCCTGCTCCCAGGTAACCTCCTTGCCCGACTCGGCCGCCATCCGCCCGAGGATCCCCGCCAGCGCCGCGTACGCGGACCGCTCCGTCTCGTTGTACCGCTTGTTCTGCCGGATCGCCTCCACCAGTCGATCGAGCTCCACCTGGTACGGATCGTCCTTCTCGCCTTCGTAACGCCAGATGATGTTCTCTTTCGTTGTGTTGTGTCCCTTGTAGACCAGCGGGTCCCGTATCCCTTCGCCCAACACCGCCGAGCCCTTCGCCCCGTGAATCACGACACCCCAGAAGTTCCAGCACTTATCCATGTGCCGGCCCTGGCCGAACATCCGCGTCCCGTCGGCAAACGAATACTCCACCGCATAGTGGTCGAACAACTGATCGGGCCTGGTGCGAACCTGCCGGCCGCCTTGTCCCTGTGCGGACACCGGCCACGCATCCTTGACCCAACAGCACACGTCGAGGTTGTGAATCATCCAGTCCAGCATGAAGCTGCCGTTCAGCCAGGTGAAGCAGTTGTAGTTGCGAATCTAGATCGGA
>CAZKCX010000606.1:0-4536 GCA_964550865.1 uncultured Planctomycetales bacterium | reverse complement strand
ATCACCGAAATGCTGCCGTCCGACGGCGTCGACCCCATCGCCAAGACGCTCTTCAGCGGCTACACCCCCGAGGTTCGCGAGGATCTCCAGACGGCGGACCGGGAGCAGATCATCGTCGTCGGGATCGAGTCGCACGTGTGCGTCCAGCAGACCGTGCTCGACCTGCTCCGCGTGGACTACAAGGTGTGGGTGTGCGCCGACGCGGTGGGTTCGCGCAGACCGAACGATCGCGAGATGGCCCTGCATCGCATGCGACAGGAGGGGGCATTCATCACCACGACCGAGAGCGCGATCTTCGAGCTGGCTCGCCAAGCCGGCACGGACCAGTTCAAGAAGATCCTCGAGATTGTGAAGTAGCGCGGCGGCCCCGCCGGCCGAAAGACCGACACGGTGATCGAAGACGCCGATTCAGACAAACCGCTCAGCGAGAGGGACGAGCCGCTCGAGGAGGACCTCGCCGACGGCGAGGAGTCGGAGATGGTGCGCTGCCCGCACTGCGGGAAGTACGTCTATGAAGAAACCGTCAAGTGCCCGCACTGCAACGACTGGATCCTCGACGAACCCGGCGACGAATCCGGCCATAGCTCGTGGTTCTGGCCGATCGTCATCGCGATCGGCATCGTGATGATCCTCGTGACCCTCGTGTATCGTCTGGTCCGGTGATCCCTCCGCTGTCGAACCGGTTCTCGCCGGGCGGGCCCGCGTCGTGACCCAACCGAGGGAGGACTTTTTATGCCGTTTCCCGTGCATCGAATGCGACGACTTCGTGCCACGCCCACGCTACGCCGCATGGTGCGTCAGACGCAGCTCTCAAAGGACGACCTGATCCTTCCGCTCTTCGTACGACCGGGCGAGGGGGAGCGACGCGAAATCCCCTCCATGCCGGGGCACGCGCAGCTCACGATCGATCTGCTGGTCGAGGCGTGCGCGGAGGTCGAGTCTCTCGGCATCCCGGCGATTCTTCTGTTCGGCATTCCCGAAACGAAGGACTCCGTCGGACACAGCTCGTGGGGGGAGATGGGCATCGTCCAGCAGGCCGTCCGCGCGATTAAGCAGCGCTGCAAGGAGCTGATCGTCATCACCGACGTCTGCCTGTGCGAGTACACCGATCACGGACACTGCGGCATGATCAACGAGCGACGCGACGGCGTCAAAGACGTCGACAACGATCCGACGTTGGTCCTGCTTGCCCGCCAGGCGGTCAGCCACGCCCAGGCTGGGGCCGACATCGTCGCCCCCAGCGACATGATGGACGGCCGCGTGGCCGCCATTCGCGCGGAGCTGGACAAGGCCGAACTCTACGACGTTCCGATCATGGCCTACGCGGCGAAGTACGCCAGCGGCTGCTACGGGCCGTTTCGGGACGCCGCGGAGAGCCCGCCCCAATTCGGCGACCGACGGACGTATCAGATGGACCCGGCCAACAGCGACGAGGCCCTGCGCGAGGTCCAACTCGATATCGAGGAAGGTGCCGATCTGGTGATGGTCAAGCCTGCGATCCACTACCTCGACGTGCTCTGGCGGGTGAAGCAGCGGTTCGGCATGCCGACGGCGGCCTATCATGTCAGCGGGGAGTACGCGATGATCGAGGCGGCGGCCGCCAACGGCTGGATCGATCGCAAGACGTGCGCCATCGAGGCCACCCAAGCGATCAAACGCGCGGGGGCCGATCTGATCCTCACCTATTACGCCAAGGACCTCGCCGTCTGGATCGACGAGGGGCTGTAGCGGAGATGCCTACGGTGTATCCGAGTCCATGTGCGTGGGAGCAAGGGGTAGCGGCTTGCTCGGCAGCATCCAAATCTGTCGGGTACGTCGATCCGGTTGAGGCGAAAGCGTCTGCCACGGTTGCGCCGACCAATGGGCGTCCGCCGGGAAGGGCTCCGCGTTGATCGGCGGCAGCAGGGACGTCGCCGTGGGCTTGGACTTCTTCGACCACAGGGCCTTGCGATCCACCGGTGGCGTGCGCTCCGGCGGGACCGAACCTGCGTCCTCGAAGGACGCGAGTTCCGCCTCGCCGATGATCGACATGGCCTGCATGGCGACCGTGCTGGGCCGGCTGGTGGGCTCGCCGGTGTTCGTCGCGGGGGTCGGCTGCGTCGACGGCACCTCGGCCACAACGGGAAGGAGCGCCGAAAGCCCCACGCCCACATTCTTGGCGCGATCTTGGGCCTCGCCCTTGATCCGGATGCCATAGCCGACCGCGCGCGGCGGGATGACGAACGTCATCGAACCTTCCGCCGGTTGCTCGCAGCAGATGGCATCGCAGCAGTCCTCCTGCCCGGGCACGTCCTCTTCCCAGCACGAGGCCAACGAGACCGGCCGATCCACCAGGTTCTCGTCCATGGCGAGCCAATGCACGGTGATCTCGTCGCCCACGCCGTAGAGAGGTTGGTTCGGCTCCACGAAGACGGCGACGTTCGGCGGCGTCGTGTCGACGTGGTACACGACCTGGGGCCTGGGCGGAATGCATTTGGCCGGCGGCAGGCCCGGCCCGACGAGCCGAAAACCATAGATGCCGTCGTTCTCGGTCAACAGGGCGTAGAAGCTCTGCCCGACGCCGAAGTAGCCGTGGCGTTCCCACGTGTGCCCCCCGTCCTGGGTCCAGTAGACGGCGATCCGCGGGGCGAAATCCTTCGCCGTCGTTCGCGCGGGCAGGTTGGGCTCGCGGATGTTGTTCGGACGCGGCAGGTAGATCGTCCGCTCCGAGGCGTAGTGGTGATAGGGTCCTCCAGGGACCTTCGGTTCGACCGTCTCGCCGATCTTGCCACGCTCTCCCGCGGGTCGATAGTAGAAGGGCGCGTCATACGCCCACTCCGGGTACTGGTTGGCAGGGTCGAAGTAGACACGATTGCTGTTGCCGTTCTTCTTCCCTTGCCCGCTGCAGCCACCCAGCAGGGCCGCCAACGCGGCGCAAGCCATTAACGTACGCACGCTGTTCATCGCAGTGCTCCCTCGCTCAGAGAAACGGGTGGCGCGAACCGGCCGCGCCGTAAGCTTTTATCGGCCAATGTAGGCCAATCACTTCAGCGGGAGTGCCAGGCGAGGCAGATCACGGCACAAGGCAAGAGGACCTCGAATCCCCTAGCCCTCGACGCAGATACGCCGATAGAATGGCCGCCTAACCGGACGTTCGGAACAGGTGCCGAATCAGAACACAGGTTCTCGCGCATGAGTCAGGCTCCCTCAACCACGGGTCGGATGGTATCGGTCGATGCCCTACGCGGGTTCGACATGTTCTGGATCATTGGAGGCAAGTGGGTGGTGTTGGCGTTCATCGGGATGTTCGTCGATCCGATCCCCGATTGGCTCAAACACCAGTTCAGGCATCCGGAGTGGATAGGGATATCCGCGTGGGATCTGATCATGCCGCTGTTTCTGTTCATCGTCGGCACGTCCATGCCTCTGGCGTTCGCCAAACGGATGGAACGTGGTGAATCTCGCAAGCAGCTGTACCTGAAGATCGTTCGCCGAACACTGATCCTGATCGTCCTGGGGTTGATCGCCGGCGGGAATCTGTTGGATTTCGATCTGTCCACTCTCCGCGTGGGTTCCAACGTGCTGGAGGCGATCGCGTGCGGGTACTTCGTGGCGGGCATTCTCCTGCTCAACCTGTCTGTGGCCGGTCAGGCCATTACCGCGGGCGTCCTGTTGGTTGCCTACTGGTTGTTGATGGTGTTCGTTCCCGTTCCCGGCCATGGGCCAGGCGTCATAGAGCCCAACGCTAATTTCGCCGTGGTTGTTGATAGTTTCATCTTCGGAGGGTTCAGCGACGAGCAGGCCTATACGGGCGTCTTGACGATCCTGGGATACTCGGCGACTGTCTTGATGGGGGTGATGTCCGGTCACCTGCTGCGATCCGGCCTGCAGCCGCTGGGCAAGCTCGCGGTCCTCGTGGTGGCCGGAGTGGGTTGCCTGATTGGCGGTTTGATCTGGGCGAACTGGCTTGGATTCCCGATCATCAAGCACATCTGGACGAGTTCGTATGCCCTGTGGGCGGCGGGATGGAGCTTCTTGTTGCTGGCGCTGTTCTATGGCGTCATCGATGTCGCGGGCCTGCGACGATGGTCGTTTCCATTCGTCGTCATCGGGATGAACGCGATCACCGTATACGTGGCCGTCCAACTGATCGATTTTCGGATTTTCGCCCATACCTTGGTCGGCGGCCTGGCGCGGCACCTCGGCGCGTTCGGAGAGTTCCTCCTTCCCCTGGCGACCTTCCTGATTGTCTGGCTCATCCTCTGGCATCTGTACAGGCAGAGGATCTTCTTGCGCATCTGAGTCTGTCACACACGACGGACGAGGGTGCCTTGCGATGGCGTGAGGCTACCCGGCTTGAACAGAGCACATTCGGCGTGACGGTCGGCAGAGACGTCTTCGGGGACGCCAGCGCTGCGGCGCCGAGACACGGGACCGGACGCCAGGGTTCCTTTCCGAGCTGCGGCATATCAGCGAAGAGATGAAGACAGCGGGCGATGGGAATCGAACCCACATGACCGGCTTGGAAGGCCGGGGCTCTACCATTGAGCTACGCCC
>CAZKCX010000605.1:0-4540 GCA_964550865.1 uncultured Planctomycetales bacterium | reverse complement strand
ACATGTGCGCCGAGCTGGACCTGGTGGTCGCGGTGCATACGGGCATGTGGGGCGACTTTCGCACGCTCGATCCGCAGTGGATGATCCCCATCTTGCCGCAGCACCCGGAGACGCGGTTTGACCTCTACCACATGGGCATGCCCTGGGTGCGTGTGGCCGGCGTAATCGGCAAGAACAACCCCAACGCCTGGATGAACCTCTGCTGGACACACATCATCTCGCCGCGGATGACGGTCGGCGCCCTGGACGAGTACATCGATCTGATCCCGCTGAACAAGATCATCGGGTTCGGCGGCGACTACTCCTCGCGTTGTGTCGAGAAGGTTTTTGGGCATCTGAAGATGGCACGCGAGGACATTGCCGAGGTCCTCGCCCGCCGCGTCGATGAGGGACGGATGGGCCTGGACGAGGCCGTCGAGATCTGCCGCCTCTGGCTATACGAGAACCCCAAGCAGCTCTACCGCCTCGGTGAGGGAACCGCAGGGACGGACCCGTAACGCCGGCCGTTCGGGGCTTGGGGGCGAACGGTGGGAGCCTTCGCGCGGGGGGTTGGTGTCACAGGTCTGCGATCCCGGGTCGGCGGCACTCCACCCAGGAGAAGCGCCGGTCACTTCGTAGAGAAACCGACCCGATCCCCATAGACCGCGATCAAGGGGTGCTTCACGAAGGCGCGGAACTCATAGCGTCGGCCCTTCTTCAGCCCGGCGACCTGTGCGCGAAACGTGCCCTTCGCCTCGCGCCTCTGCCGACTCGCCGCCTTCCAAGGATCAGCCTTGGCCTGCGGTTCGGTGTGGTCCGGCGCGAGGCGGACCTCAAAGCCGACCTGGACCGAGGCGGCCTTGCCGATGTCGAGGAGGGACCCTTCGAGTATCGCCGTACCGGAGGCCGCGTCCCATCGGGCCCGGCCGGTCTTGGCCCGCGGCGGGGTGAGCCCTGGTTTGGCGTGCGTGATCCTCAGCACGACCGGGTTGGGCCATTTGCGGTCGTTGTACAGTCGTTGTGCACGCGTTGCCTTGATGTGCAGCCCATCGTCGGCCTGTCGCCAGATCGTCTGCGGCCTGGCCTTGGGGTTGTACTCGAGGACCTTGCCCGTCTGCCCGAGGACGCTCACCTCGGACTCGCTCGTCGTGCGGACGGAGCGGAGCACGAGGTCCTTCGCCTTGCCCCATGGCCATCGGATGTTCGTCACAATCGCATAGACGGTGTCCGCGTCGCGCTGCTTCGTCAGCCAGATGTCGCCTTCGTTCGTCACCACCCAAGGCCGCACCCGATGCATCGCCTCGCCGTTGACGAACATCCAGAGCGCGATCTCGCGCAGCCGCGCCTCCTGTTCGATCGGGATCGTTCCGTCGGGTTTGGGGCCGACGTTCAACAGCAGGTTGCCGCCCTTGGCACGCGTCTTGATCAGCGTCTCGATCAGCTCCGTTCCGGATTTGTAGCTCTCATGGGTCGGTTTATACTGCCACTGGGTTCCCATGGTCATGCACGTTTCCCACGGACCCTCCATTCCCACGCCGGGCACGAACTGCTCCGGCGTCTGGATCGCGCCCCGCGTGATCACGAGGTCCGGCTGCAGTTCCCAGCACAGCTCCTTGAGGCCGTGGCAGGGACCGTCGAGGAAGAGGATATCGATCGGGCCATAGTGGGTGAGCAGCTCCCGCAGCTGGGCGCGGTCGTGCTCGAGCAGACCCGGATTGTCCTGCGTGGAGACGCCCTCGCCCCTGCGGCGGATTGTCGTGCCCTGCTTGTAGAGGAAGTGGAAGTCGTCGGGCGAGAAGTAGAACCCCACGGCCAATCCGCGTTTGCGGAGGGCCTTGACCAGCGAGGCCGTCATGTCCTTGCCGTACGGCGTATGCTCGATGTCGAACGTCGTCGTATCGGTGTCGTACATGCAGAAGCCGGAATGATGCTTGGTGGTGAAGACAATGTATTGCACGCCGGAAAGCTTCGCCAGCGACGCCCACTCGTCGGGGTCGTAGCGCTTCGGGTCGAAGGTCTTCGGCAGATCGTGGACATACCGCTCGAGGTAGCCCTTGGACGCGCCGACCATCGAGTGGCTGATGACCGATCCAATCTGGCAGTCGAGGCTCCAATGAATGAACAGGCCGAAGCCCAGGTCGCTGAACCACCTGAGGCGTTCCGGCTTGTTGTCCGCCAGGAGCCCCGCCGGAGAGGCCGCCATCAGCATCGCCGGCAAGAGTAGGGCGTGCGGCCTGCGGAGCGCATTTCTTCGGCTCATGTCGTCTCTCCCTCTGTGCGGGCGGCGTGCCGTCCGTCTCGAGGCAACATGCGGACGGCATCGGCGAACGCGGCCGCTCGCGGCGCCGCCTACGACGGCTGGTCGAGGTGTCCCTCGCGGATCACCGTGTACTCACCCGTCTGCGGATCCAAGTCGTAGACGCTGAAGTTCGTGCGGATGTCGAACCCTTCGTGGTGCACGGCCAGGTTCAGTGAGGCCGAACCCTCCTTCTCGCAGCTGATCACGCGATGAAAGACATTGCAGGGCCAGACCAGCATGGCCGAGCCGTCGTAGAGCACATGGCCGTCCTTCTCGATCCGGTGCGGTGTGACGACGAAGCTCTCGACCTTGCCGTGTTCGGTATGGTAGAGATCGATATAGCGTGTGCCGTGCAGGACGACCAGATTGTCCTCCTGATGCTGGTGCATATACCAAGGCCTTTGGACGTCGCCGACCGTTGCCGGGGAATAGGCCCCCGGCTGGTGTAGCACGCGATCCAGGGCGTCGATGTGCGCGATCGCCGCGAGGGGAATGTAATCGAACGCCGTCTTGCCCATCCGTCGCAGCGTCCTGAGCTTGATGACGCGGTACACCTTGGGGATTTCGTCGATGATCTCGAACGTGTCTTGCATATCGATGGGCTCCTTCGCCGAGGGCTGGCTGGTGCCGGTACGGGAAGCCGGCAGGGCTTGGGCTCGCCGACCCACACTATAGCACAAGATCCCGCGAATGAGGCCTCAAGGGGCAATCCATCCAAGGTGAACCTGGGACCTTCCAGGACACAGATGAATGGCGGTCCTACCGATCCTAGACTCGCCGATTCCTAACACCGCGCTACCGGCAGGCTAACGAGCGAGGGGTATATCTACCATGCCGTTCTTGAGGAACGGAGATCTCACCGACCTGTACGAGTCACACACGCGGGGTGCTTGGTTGCTTTCAGCGGTCCGGATGCGTTCATCGCTCCGGATCGCGAGAGCGACGGGCACCTTTCTTGTGCGCCCGCTTCGCGAAAGCCCGCGGCGTCCAAACGGGAACTGTTCCTCCCCGCCCGTCGGCTCAGCTTCGATGCCCCTTCTCGCCACTCCGTGCGGCGCGCCGCTGCTTGACACTGTTGCTCCCGGGCAAATACTGTCCTTTCGGAACAGACGAGATCGGAACCCCTACGGAGGAGACCCCCCATGTGTACAGCCGCACGCTTTCGGCTCGGCATCCGTGTCGCATCGGTCTGCATGGTCATTGGCAGCCCCGCATTCGCGGCGGGTTTTGAGGACGTGCTGGCCGTCAAGGTCCAGAAGCGCGAGCGCGGCCCCCGCGGCATGATGGGAGACTTCCTGCAGCTCAAGGACGGCTCGATCCTATTTTCCTACACGCAAGACGGCGGCATCGTGGCCAAGAGGTCCCCCGACAAGGGCAAGACATGGGGCGAGGAGTTCCTGCTCGTGGCCAGGCCGAAGCCGCCCGCCAAGGGACGCTATTGCCACCCGAGCTTCCTGCGGCTCGCCAGTGGGGAGATCCTGCTGTCGTACATCTACAGCACGCACCCGATGACACCCTACTTCGGCCACAACTACCTGCGACGCTCCGCCGACGAGGGCAAGACGTGGACCCGGCAATACTGCATGACGCCGTATCCGGGCTACGTCATCGCGCACAATGATCGACTGCACATGTTGTCCAACGGGCGAATCATCTGTCCCGCCGAGTACAAGGCGTACTACCCTAGCTCGCGGGACCACAGCGGCTACGTGGGCATCACGTTCTACTCCGACACGCAAGGGCACACCTGGCAGGTCAGCAAGAACACGGTGGACATGAAGCCCGTCGAGGTGCAAGAGGCCGACGTCGTCGAGTTGAAGGACGGCCGGTTGATGATGTTCGCCCGGACCTACAGCGGCTACCCGGTGCGGGCGTATTCCAAGGACAAGGGCGAGACGTGGTCCAAGGGCGAGCCGATGAAGGAGCTGAAGATGCCCTACGCCGGCCTGCCGACGGTCCGGCGGATCCCGTCCACGGGCGACCTGCTGTTCATGTGGATCAGCGAGCGCTCCGTCGACAAGGAGAACCCCAAGATCGCCCGACGCTGTGCCCTCAGCAGCTGCATCTCGAAAGACGAGGGCAAGACGTTCCTCCACAAGCGCCACATCGCCCGCGACCCCGAGGACGACTTCGGCTATCAGGCGGTCGAGTTCCTCGAGGGCGACATCGCTCTCGCCGGCTACCACGCCCGCGACGGGTTGCACGTCGCGCGGATTCCGATTGCGTGGTTCTACGGGAAGTAGAAGGCCGCATCAGGCGACG
>CAZKCX010000604.1:0-4543 GCA_964550865.1 uncultured Planctomycetales bacterium | reverse complement strand
AGCCCTGGGTTGGCGGAGCGAATCGAGATGAGCCCCTGACAAGGGGCGACGGAAGACTACGCGAGATCGAGTGCATGCCTGAGGTGGTGTGCGAGCAGGTGCATCTGTGGGCGTAGGCGATGACGCCTCTGCGGGGTTCCCCGCCCCTCACAGGGGCGGGGGTCGGGGGTTCGTTTCGGAGGGTGAGTTTCCGTCGCCCCTCACGGGGCTACCTGAATGGTCAAACCGTGACCCAGGGTTCGCATGCAGCCTGCGGCTTGCAGCCTTTGGCTGCCGCTCACCCTGGGCTACAATCCATCGTCCCCTTCGGGGACTAATCGCCTTCGGCGGCGCAAGGAAGAAAGACCAAAAGCAAAGGGGCGGCGTCCGCCGCCGGCATTGACGCGCCAGCCGTCCTGTGAGAGGAATAGGGGAACGATCGGAGGAACCTCATGCGACGCAATCAGCAGAAGTATACGGTGATCCCAGCTCTCCCCGCCTTGATGGCCTGTGTGGCCGTTCTCATCGTGGCCGGTGGCGCCTCGGCCGCGGACGGCCCTTGCGACGCCCTCGTCGAAGGGTATTCCTGGTCCGCCGCCAACGCGCCGACGGGCGCGCACGCCCCGAAGCTTGTCGCCTTTCGAAGCGGACAGGCACTGCGATGCGTCCCCGCCCGACAGACCCGGATCAACCTCGGCCAGGGCAAGGACGGTCGCCTGCGGATCAAGGGCCCGCTGACGCTCGCGGCCGTCGTCCAGCTCGAGGACGTGCCGAAGAACAAGACGCCGTTCATCTCGAAGTGGCATTGCACCAAGGACGGCCGGTCGTACGAGCTGGGCGTCCGGCCCGATCGCCGCATCTTTTTCGCCGTCAGCGTGAGCGGCGTCTACGACGAGAACGCCCGCGAGGTCTTCTCCGATCCCATGCTGAAGGTGGGCAGGCCGCACACGGTCGTCGGCGTGTTCGAGCCCGGCAAGCGGATGAGCGTCTACATCAACGGCGCGGCCTGCGGCACGCTCAAGAGCCGGATCCCTAAGGCCGTCTTCGACAGCGAAACGCCCGTCCTGCTCGCCAACCGTCCCGGCGCGGAAAAGGTCTGCGGCTTCAACGGCCTGGTGGCCGGCGCGTGGATCCACGCGGCCGCCGCGAAGAAGGACGCCGTCGTCAAATGGACGAAGTCCCTCGGCCTGACCGAACCGCCGCAGGGCAAGTACGACGACGGCCGCCCCCTGCCGCCGTGTCGGGCCATCACCCGCGGGCCGAAGTACCACTGGTTCGGCTACTACGACAAGCTCGAGCTCGACCCGACGTGCCGGTACGTCCTCGGCATGGAGGTCGACTTCGAGCATCGCTCGCCGCGGCCCGACGACGTCATCAAGGTCGGCATGGTCGACCTGAAGGACAACGACAAATGGATCGAGCTGGGCGAGTCGCGGGCATGGTGCTGGCAGCAGGGCTGCATGCTCCAGTGGCGGCCGGGCTCCAGGACCGAGATCCTATGGAACGACCGCCAGGGCGATCGCTTCGTGTGTCACATCCTCGACGTCAAGACGCGGGAGAAACGGACCATCCCCCATCCCGTCTATACCGTCAGCCCCGACGGCAAGACGGCGTGCGGGCTGGACTTCCGCCGGGTGCAGGACACCCGCCCGGGCTACGGTTATTGCGGCCTGACCGACCCGCACAAGGATGAGCTCGCGCCGACCGAGTCGGGCATCTTCCGCGTCGACCTCGAGACGGGCGAGAGCGAGCTGATCGTCTCCCTGGCGGACATCGCCAAGATCCCGTACGAGCGCGGCGACATCAGCAAGATGAAGCACTGGTTCAACCACCTGCTCATCAACACGGACGGCACGCGGCTGGAGTTCCTCCACCGCTGGCAGCCGCCCGGCAAGAGCGGCATCCACGGCACGCGGATGTTCACCTGCAATCTCGATGGGAGCGACCTGTATGTCCTCGACCCGTACGGAAAGACGTCGCACTTCATCTGGCGCGACCCGCGGCACATCCTCGCCTGGAGCTGGCACCCCAAGCTCGGCAGCGGATTCATCCTCTACAAGGACAAGACCACCGACGTCGAGCTCGTCGGCAAGGGCGTGATGACGCAGAACGGACACAACACGTACCTGCCCGACCCGAACTGGATCCTCAACGACACCTATCCCGATCGGAAGCGGCGGGAGCAACATCCGTATCTCTACCACGTGCCGTCGGGCGAGCGGTTCTGGCTCGGCCACTTCCACAGCCCTCCGGAGTATCGCGGCGAGTGGCGGGTCGACACGCACCCGCGCTTCAGCCCGGACGGCAAGAGGGTCGTCATCGACTCGCCGCACGGCGGCAACGGCCGTCAGCTCTATCTGATCGACATCTCCGGCATCGTCGCGAACCCGCCGAAGGTGAAGTAGGCCTACCACCGCTTTCGGAACCTCCCGCACCGCGGAATTCCTTTTGGAGTCGAAGGGAATGACCAAAGCGGCGTCAAAGAGGCCGCACTCCACCATGGCGCGAACCCGGGTTGCGCAGTTGGGATAGCGAATCGGCGGTGGCGCTAGAGCCAGGGCGGTTCTTCGTAGGCGGTCTTCACTACCAACTGGTGGGGTAGCTCTGCGGGCCTCCGCTCGCCATGGTTGCGGCGGCAGTTCGTCTGCATGGCCCGGCTCAGTTCACCGACACGCCCTTTTCGCGGAGGTAGTCCTTCAACTCGGGGATCCCGATCATGTTGAAGTGGAACACGGACGCGGCCAGTAGGATCGTTGCCCCCGCTTCGACGGCCTCGTAGAAGTGCTCGAGCTCCCCCGCCCCGCCGGAGGCCACCACCTTGGCCGACGTGGCCTCCTTGATCGCCCGGATCACCGGCAGGTCGTAGCCCGTCTTGGCCCCGTCGCCCGCCTTGCTCGTCGGCAGGATCACCGGCACGCCGTACCCGTCGACCTTCTTGGCCCACTCGATCGCATCGCCGCCCGTCGCGGTCCGTCCGCCGTCGATGTAGACCTCATAGCCCGACGGCATCGCGGGGTTCTGGTCGACGTCGATGGCGACGGTGACCTTCTCCGGACCGAACTCCTTGGTCATCTCGTCGATCACCTCGGGTTTTCGATAGGCGGCGCTGCTGGTGGAGACCGTATCGGCCCCTGCCTCGAGCACCGCCGCGGCGGACTTCACGTCGGAAATCCCCCCGCCGACGGTGAACGGCACGGTCGCAACCTCGGCGACGCGCTTCACGACGTCCAGCATCGTGGCCCGGTTCTCCACGGTGGCCGTGATGTCCAGCAGGGCCAGCTCATCGGCACCCGCCTTGCAGTAGGCCTGCGCGCACTCCACGGGGTCGCCCGCGTCGCGGATGTCCACGAAGTGAACGCCCTTGACCACGCGCCCGTTCTGCATATCCAGACACGGCATGATGCTGACCGGTTCGCTCATCGTCACTCTCCCTACCTCATGAATGGGCACTCTCGATTGGAACCGGCCTTGTATGCCGATGGGCAGAGGCTGTCAATGGGGCCGGAAACCGGCGATGTGTCGGGCAGTGGGCAGTGTCTTGCGGCGCCCGGGTGCAGGGAAGCGTCGGCCGGCCTGCCCGCGAGACCCGCCCATGGGTGGGCGGTCGAAATCCTCTTCCGGGCCTCCAAGCACGTTTTCGGCTGCCGTTATCCTTTGATGCCGCCAATTTGGATGCCTCGCATGAAGAACCGCTGGCCGACAAGGAAGACGAGGATTAGCGGGATGACGTCCAGCACCGAGCCGGCCATTAATAATGTATAGAGCGTCTCGTACTCACCCTGGAAGCTCCGCAGCAAGATGGGGATCGTCTTCATCTGGGCGTCGAACGTGACCACGAGCGGCCAGATGTATGCCCGCCACGAGCTGAGGAACGTGAAGATTCCCAGCGTCGCCAGTGCCGGGATCGAGAGCGGCAGGACGATCCGCCAGTACACGCCGAAGGTGCTGCAGCCGTCGATGCGCGCGGCCTCCTCGTAGTCCGTCGCGATCGTGCGGAAGAACTGCCGCAGCATGAACGTGCCGTAGGCGGTGAACATGCCCGGCACGGAGAGGGCGAAGTAGCTGTCCACGCCCATCGGCCGACCGAGATAGGCGCCGCCGTAGGTGTAGAAATTCGCGCCGAAGAAGTCCGTGCCGAACAGGCCGTCCAGCCATACCGGCATCTTGCTGATTAGGATGAAGACCGGGATCATCGTCACCGCGTGGGGAATCATCAGCGTGGCGAGGTAGGCGAAGAAGATCTTGTCGCGGCCGGGCCACTTGAGCCGGGCGAACGCGAACGCCGCGAGGCTGCTCGTGATCAGGACGCCCAGCACCTGCGCGATGCTGACGACGAGCGAGTTGATGTACGCCCGGCCGAACGGGACGGCCTGCCAGGCCTCGGCGTAGTTCGCCCAGCGAAGATGGATCGGGTAGCTCAGCGTCTCCGGCGCGACCCAATGCCTGGCCAGGCGCTGCTGTGTGCCCTCGGCCAGGTCGATCTCGCGCTGCTCTCGCACGCGGACGGCCAGGATCTCGATGGGTTCGAAGGCCGCCTCGCCGTCGGTCTCCACGCGGGCGAGCT
>CAZKCX010000603.1:0-4548 GCA_964550865.1 uncultured Planctomycetales bacterium | reverse complement strand
GTCCGGCGGCCCGGGTGGGACGCCCGGCTTGCCGCGATCGACGCGCTCGGCGCAGCCGCCGTTGTCGGCCAGGAACATCACCAGCGTGTTTCTCTCGACGCCTTGCTTGCGGATTGCTTGCATGATCTTGCCGATGCCCTGGTCCATGCGGTCGATCTGCGCGGCGTAGACGGCCATCCGCAGGTCCCACTTGGCCTTGTCCTCGATCTCACTCCACGGCTTGGCCTGCGGGTCGCGGGGGGTGCGCTCCCACTTCGCATCGACGATGCCCATCTCGATCATTCGTTTGTGTCGGCGGGCGCGGAGTTCGTCCCAGCCGCACATGTACTTGCCCTTATAACGGGCGATGTCCTCCGGCCAGGCATGGAGGGGCCAGTGCGGCGCGGTGTAGGGGACATAGAGGAAGAACGGCTTGTCCTCCTTGCCGTAGGTCTCGATGAACCGCACCGCGTGGTCGGTGAAGGCATCGGTGATGTAGAAGGAGCCGTCCGTCGGCGGCGTCCACGGTTTGTTGTCCATGGCCATCTTGCGGCCGGGGTCGAGCCGCCAGAAGTTCGTCGCGCCGCTGATCAGGCCGAAGTACTTGTCGAAGCCGCGATCGCAAGGCCAGTGCGGGCGATCCTCTCCGACGTGCCACTTGCCGGACATGAGCGTTCGATAGCCCGCCTCGCGGAGCACCTCGGCGATCGTCACGCAGTGATCGGTCAGGAAGCCACGGTAGGACGGATGGCCGTAGTCGCCGACCATGTGCCCGATGCCCGCCTGGTGTTGGTACAGCCCCGTCAGCAGCGAGGCCCGTGTCGGGCAGCATCGCGCGGTGTTGTAGAACTGCGTGAAGCGGAGGCCCTTGGCCGCCAGCCGGTCGATGTTCGGCGTGCGGACCTCGCCGCCGTAGCAGCCGATGTCCGAGAACCCCATATCATCGGCCATGATGAGGACGATGTTCGGTCGCCGGGCCTTGTCGGCCGCCGGCGCGTCCGCGCACATCAGGGCGCCGACCAGGGCCGCAAGACACCACAATGCAGATGCACCTTTCATGGAACTGCTCCTCCCGTCTTCACGAGCTTGGATGACGCATCGTTCGGAACGCACCCATCTTCTGCGCGGCCGGCAGGCGTGCAAGTCACGCACGCCGGGGACGGTCCCATCACTCGATTCGCTTGGTCCTTCCTTCACTTCGGCTCAGGGCGACGCACGGGCCAAGGCCGCACGCCCGCGCGCTCGGCCCACGCGTCATAGAGCTTCACCATCCGACGGACCCGCTCCGGATGCTTGCCGGCCAGATCGTTCGACTCCGTCCGATCGGCCGCCAGGTCGTACAGCTCCCACGGCCCGTGCTTGCCCCGATAACGAGGACCGACGAAACGCGACACAAGCTTCCACGTGCCGACCCGAACCGCGCGGTTGCCCTCGTGCTCCCAGTAGATCGCCTCCCGTCGGATCGGGCGGCCCTGGAAGGCGGGCAACAGGCTCTTGCCCTCCATGGACTGGATCCTCTTGCCACCGAACTCCGAGGGATACTCCGCACCCGCGACCTCCACGCACGTCGGCATGAGGTCGATCAGGTGTCCGGGCTCGTGACGCAAGACGTCGGTCGCCTCGATCCCCGCGGGCCAATGAACGATCAGCGGTGTGCTGATGCCCCCTTCATGCACCCAGTGCTTGTACAGCCGGAACGGTGTGTTGCTGACGTTGGCCCACGGGACCCCGTAGCTTTGATAGGTGGTCTCCGGCCCGGGCATCACGTTCGGATCGTTGCCCACCTGCACGGGCTTGCCGTCGTGCGTCTTCGCCGGGATGTGCAGCCCCTTCCACTGCCGACCGATCTCCTCGGCGCACCCTCCGTTGTCGGCCAGAAAGAAGAGCAGCGTGTTGTGGAGGGCCTTCGCATCGTTCAGCGTTTGCACGATCCGACCGATGCCCTGATCCATGCGGTCGACCTGCGCCGCATAGACCTCCATCCGACGCACGTGCCAGGCCTTGTGCTCCACCTCGTCCCAGGGCTTGACACGCGGGTCCCGTGGCGTCAGTTCCCAGTCGGCGTCGATGATCCCCATCGCCCTTTGCCGCGCGAGCCGCTGGGCTCGCAGTGCGTCCCAACCGCAGTCGTAGCGGCCCTTGTACCGCGCGATATCCTCCGGCGGTGCGTGCAACGGCCAATGCGGCGACGTGTAGGCCACATAGCAGAAGAAGGGCGCCTCAGGACGGGTCTTTATGTGCTCGTGAATGAATTGGGACGCGTGCTCACTGACGGCGTCGGTGTAGTAGTAGTCGGGTCCCGGCTCCGTCGGTGTGTTGTCGCGGGTCAGTGTGATCGGGTCGAAGTAGCTGCCTGCGCCATGGATCGTGCCGTAGAAACGGTCGAAGCCGCGCCGGCAAGGCCAGTTGTGCCTGCTGGTCAAGTCCCGATTGCCGCTCCAATAACCTACCTGTTTGGTCACATGCCATTTGCCCGCCATATACGTGGCGTAGCCGGCGCTTCGCAGGACCTCGGCGATGGTCACGCACCGCCGATTCAGATCCCCGCGATAGCCGTCATGCCCCCGGTCGTCCATCATGTGCCCCACCCCCGCCTGGTGGGGATACAGCCCCGTCATCAGACACGCCCTCGTGGGACAGCATCGCGCGGTGTTGTAGAACTGGGTGAACCGGATGCCCCCCGCGGCCAGCCTGTCGAGGTTCGGCGTGCGGATCTCGCCGCCGTAGCAGCCGATGTCCGAGAACCCCATATCGTCGGCCAGGATGACGACGATGTTTGGGCGTCGTGGCGGGACCTGTTTGGATTGAGCCGGGGGGCTCAGCAACAGGACCAGGGCCACCATCGCCTGAAGAACCTCCGGTGGTACGAACTTCACCTTGGTCACCTTTCGCTTGAGGATTGGCATTACAGGCCGTGGGGAGACGATTAGAAACGATCGCCCCTCCCGCGACAAGTTGCCCGATCCGCGTTGCCGCACGGCATAACGGGCGCGGGACACGGCCCCGACCGAAACGGTCCTTGCGAAGAGGCCCGAGCCGTAGATGCGACCGGCGACGGAGGAACACGCCGAAAGACGCGAATTCTTAACACGACATGCATCAAAGCGTTAGCGCGCGTTTCCCATCCTGAAACCTGTGGCTTGCCGAACGAAGCCCTACTGCATATCATCTACAGAAGAGGGAGACGAAGGGACTCACCTCCCGTCGCTCACAGGCCCCCCCATCGGCTTGACCGGAAAGGCGCACGATAACGACACAAGACGTTCGCATGCAAAATCCTCAGGCACTGCCTGTGCAGGCGACGTCAGGAGTGGGGAAATGCAGGCGGGTATGGTCATTCGAAGACACTTTTGTCAACTTCTGTCAATCGCGGTCGTTCTCTTCGGAACAAGCGTCGCGGCCTTCGCAGGAGGCTCGCTCAAGGGGTGGGGGTCCAATACGGACATCGACGGGAACTTCGCCGGCAAGATTGACGTCCCGGCGGGAGAGAATTACATCGCCCTCGGCGCCGGCGGAAAGCACGGGATCGCGCTGCGGGCGAACGGGTCGATCGTCGGCTGGGGTTCGAACACCAATGCCGACGGGGACTACGTCGGCCAGGCCGTGCCCCCCGAGGGCAACGACTACGTCGCGATCGCCGCGGGCATCTGGAACAACCTCGCCCTGAAGGCAGACGGTTCGATCATCGGCTGGGGAGACGATTCGCAGGGGCAGGTGAGCGACATCCCGGAAGGCAACGACTTCGTCGCCATTGCGGCGGCCGGTGCCTTCTGCCTCGCGTTGAAATCCGACGGCTCCATCGTGGGGTGGGGGGAGAACACGAACGGACAGGCCGACCCGCCGGCCGGCACGGGGTATCAAGCGATCGCGGCCGGTCCGCAACACGCCCTTGCCATTGCCGCCGACGGATCGCTCGTCGCCTGGGGCTACAACTCCAACGGCCAGACCGACGTCCCCGCGGGCAACGAGTACGTTGCGGTAGCGGCGGGCCTCCTGCATAGCCTCGCGCTCAGGTCCGACGGGTCGATCGTCGGGTGGGGAGACAACCGACTCGGCCAGACGAACGTGCCCACGGGCACGGGTCACCAGGCGATCGCGGCCGGATACCTGCACAACATCGCCATCACGTCGGACGGCTCCCTGACCGGGTGGGGCACGAACTTCAAGGGCGAGCGCGACGTTCCCGCGGGCAACGATTTCGAGGCCATCGACGCCGGGTTCGAGTACTCCCTGGCGCTGAAGACGAAGTACGTCAATCTCACAGTGAATCTGGAGGGCCAAGGACAGGTGATCCCCGACGGCGGCGCCTACCCCGTCGGCGACGTGGCATCTCTCCAGGCCGTGCCCGAGACAGGCTGGGACTTCGAGCGCTGGGAGGGCGCGGCGAACGGAACGGACCCGAGCGTGCGGATCCTCATGGACGCCTCCAAGACCGCAACGGCCTTCTTCAAGCAGGCCGCGGTCGAGCCCGAACCGAACGATCCCAATCAGCCCATCGATGACCCGAACGATCCGCCGGGCGATCCAAACGAGCCGGACGGCAACGGAGACGACGATCCGGATCCCTCC
>CAZKCX010000602.1:0-4559 GCA_964550865.1 uncultured Planctomycetales bacterium | reverse complement strand
TGGATCAGCTTGCCGGCGTAGTCGAAGTTGCAGAGCGTCGGCGAGCCGGTCTTGCAGGCCTGGATCCACTCGGCATAGTGCCCGGGCGACTTCGGGATCCGCATCTTCGGCGGCTCGAAGTCGAGGTAGTCGCGCTTCGGCAGGAGATAATGGAACCCGTAATCGGCCAGGAGCGTGCCCTTGTCGCCGTGGAACATGATGCCCTTGTGCCACTTGTCGAAGTCGAAGCCTCGGGGCGATTTCGGCCGCTTGACGCCGTCGTACCAGACGAGCTTGACGGGTCCGCGATCGCCCTTCGCCGGGTGCTCGTACGTGGCGATGAGCCACTTCGAGCACGTCACGGGGTGCGCCGGCCACGGGTCGGCCTTGGCCTCACAACTCGTGGGGTAGTCGAGGTCGAGCGCCCAGTAGGGCAGGTCGATCAGGTGACTGCCCATGTCGCCGATCGTGCCCTGGCCGTAGTCCCAGTAGCAATTCCACGAAAGGCAGTTCCACTTGCCGTTCGCCGGGAAGACCTCGTGGGTGAAGTGCCGGAACGGGGCCGGTCCGATCCAGAGGTCCCAGTCAAAGGTGCTGGGCACCGGGTCGGCCTTCTTGGGCCAATCCCCGCCGGGGCCGATGCGGCCGCACCAGACGTGGACCTCCTTGACCTTGCCGATCGCGCCGCTGCGGATCATCTCGACGACGCGCCGGTAGTTCTCCGTGGCGTGGATCTGCGTGCCCTGCTGCGTGGCGATCCTGTCCTTGTGCTTGAGGTACGTATCGCGAACCCTCTTGGCCTCATACACGGAGTGGGCCAGGGGCTTCTCGCAGTAGACGTGCTTGCCGAGCTCCATGGCCGCCACGGCGACGAAGGCGTGCGTGTGATCGGTCGTGCTGCAGACGACCGCGTCGACGTCCTTCTGCTCGACGCATTTGCGGAAGTCACGATACCGCTTGGCCTTCGGAAAGACCTTGCTGGCGTTGTCCAGGAACCGGGTCTCGACGTCGCACAGTGCGACGATGTTCTCACTCTTGACGCCCCGGGTATTGGCCGCACCGCGATGGCCCACGCCCACGATGGCGATATTGAGCTTCTCATTGGGCGAGCCCCGTCGTTTCAGCTTGCTTTGCGCCCGCGCCGTGCCGCCGATCGTCGCCAGGCCCGACGACGCCATCGCGGCACCCTTGAGGAACGTCCGTCGTCCAATCTGGCCGCTCATGGGTCCACTCCTTCCCGATTCGAGGATCGTATTTTCTCAGGAGAGCGTCCGTGTGTTCACGCCACGCGGACGCATATCAGCAGAAGGGAAGCGTCAAGGATTGTCAACCACGGATTCCCTTGGGTTTGGTCGCGGCTTCCGATGGTACGTTGAATCCCGAATCAGACACATCGAACCCCTCCTCTGTTCCTCCGGTCCAGTGAGTGAATGGCCTCGAAACTGCCCTGCGGTACATCCCCTCTTCGATGGGCGGACGTACGGTCTTTGACTTCCCCCCTTCTTCCGGAATGTGTTTTGGCCGGGCTCATACCGGCTCGGTTTCGAGGAGTTGCGATTGCCCAATCAAGACCCATAAGGCATTCTGCGATCCGCGTTTCCGCAGCTAAGGCGGGTCGACCGCTCGGTGCGATCGGACCTCAACCTGAGGGACATTACGAGCGGCTGACCCGCACGCACCGCGTTTGATTCGGCCACGAGCCAGGGCTACCTTTAGGCCATGGCGAGACGCCCGGCACGCAAGGTCGAAACAGAAGATGCGTCAACCGCCGCGGGACGGCGCCTGGGTCGCACCGGGTCGGGTGCGCATATCGCGGTGCTGTCGGCGATTCTCCTGGTGGCGGCCGGGCTGCGACTCATCGGGGTCGGAGCCGTCGGCCCACCGGGTCTGAATCAGGACGAGGCCGCAAACGCGTGGAACGCCTACTGCCTACTGAAGACCGGTCAAGACCAGACCGGCGCGCGCCGGCCCATCTTCTACTGCCCATGTCTCGGCGGGAACCGCAGTACGCTCTACCTCTACGTTCTCCTGCCGTTTCAGGCGGTCGGCGGGATGAACGTCATGACGACGCGCCTCCCGGGCGCGATCGCGGGGATCGTCTCCGTGCTCTTGCTGCATGGGGTCGGTCGCCGTCTCTTCGGACCTGGCATAGGACTGCTGGCGGCGGCACTGCTGGCGGTCAATCCGTGGCACGTTCAACACAGCCGTTGGGGACACGAGGCGTGCCTGGGGACGCTCCTCGCCCTCGCGCCGCTGGCAGTTTTGCTGTGGGCGGGCGCGCCCCTGGCCGACGCTGTCGATCTGAACCGGCGCAGACGGGTGGCGCGGATGGCGCTCGCCGGTCTGGTCGTCGGCGTTTGCTGCTACGGGTACCAGGCGGTGCGGATCTTCCTGCCCGTGTTCCTGATGGGCGCCGTATTGGTTTCCGGCCGCGGCTGGTGGGCGTACGTGCGGTCGGCGCGAGGCGCGCTCGCGGTCGGCGCGTTTCTGGTGGCCGTGGGGGTGACGTTCGGTCCGCTCGCGGCGGCGCACCTTGGTGATCGGGACGGAACGGGCATCAACAAGCGGGCACGACAGACGTGGGCGTGGGAGGCGGACGACGCCCTGAACGAGAAGGTCGGCATCATCGTGCGACGGTACGTCCGCCACTTCGGCTGGGACTTCCTTGCTGCAAACGGGGATCGTTGGCCGGTCCATTCCGTGCCCGGCTTCGGGCAGTTCCACGTCTACGCGCTTCCCCTGATGGTCCTCGGCGGCTTGGTGGTGGCCTGGAGACTGCCGTCTTCGCCGTCGGCGAGGGTCCTGCTGGTGTGGGTCCTGGCCTACCCCGCGGGGGACGTGCTTAGCAAGCACGCGGAGGGGAGCCTGCACGCACTGCGGTCGTATCCGGGAATGTGTGGTCTCGCGCTGCTCGCGGCGGTGGGGGCTTCGAGCGCGGTCGTCTGGTTGTGGCGGCGATCCCGACCGGCGGCCATCACGCTCTGCGCGGTCTTCGGCATCGCCGTGATGGTGTGCAACGCGCGCTTCTACCGCACGTTCTTCGGTGAGTACAACGAGCACCCCAAGGTCTACCACTTCGACTTTCAGGTCGACATCGTCGAGGCCTTTCGATGGCTCGAGCCGCATCTGGACGAGACCGATGCCGTCTTCTGCACGACCCGCGGGACGAATCTGCCCTACGTGGTCTCGCTCGTGGCGTTGAACTACGACCCGGAGCAGTGGTTCCAGGAGCCCCGCGCGCATGAAACGCTGTACGGATTCGACCTCTACTCGCGCTACGGCAAGGTCCACTTCCTGTACGAGGGGTCCTTGGGAACCGCGCCCCGAGAGGCGCTCGACCGCCTCCGCAACAACGGGCGGCCCGACTCGGTCGTCTTCATTGCTCGGCCGGGGGAGGTCACGGGGCAGGAACCCGTCCATCGGATCCACGGCCCCGGCGGTGTGGCATTGTGCATCTATCGGGTGGGTCTGTGAATGCCGAAGAGAAGGGACCCGACTCGTCGCGCAGCCCGGTGGAGGCAAACCCGGGGCCAAGACCGACTCAGTCGCGCTTCTTGCGTCGGTTCTGCTGTCGACGTTTCATCTGGATCGTCTGGAGGATGATCTTCAGCTCGTGCTCGTCGACCTCACGGCGGAAGCGCTCGACGCCTTCGATGATGACGACGGGCGTGTCTTTCCCGTAGGCGATCTCGAGCGCGACATCCAGCGTGATGTCGACACGGGACACCTCGACCGGATACCGGTGGCCGGCCTCCTCCAGCACCTGACATGCGGCTTCCGTTCGGGGACAGGACGGACGAGTGTATACGGCCACCTCGATCGCCTTACTCTGTACGGCCAAGACATCACCTCCGGTAGCGCTGGATCCTGCGCGGCTTCCTTCCTCCCCAACGGCAGCGATGGGGCCCTGGAGTAGAGCCATCATAACACAAGATCGTCGCTACCGTCATGCGATTCCTCGACAATGAGCCTGAATCCGCAGGGGTCCGATAAGATCCACCGGCGACGCGCCGTCGCACGGTCGTGTCCGCCTTCCCCTACCAGAAAGCGGTGCAGGTCTTCGCGTGCAAGTCTGGAAACATCCTCCGTCCGAGTTGACCCGGCATACCGAACAGCATCTTGCCACGCCGCTCACCCTTGTTGCGCGCTGGGGCTCATTGGACGGCCGAGAAATGGAGGCTCTTCCGTCTCGTGACGAGGCGTCAGACCTCCTCGGAAAGGGCAAGGAGTCGCTCGGCCATGGTCTCGATACGCTGGCGACAGGCCAGCTTTGACCGCCACGCCTCCGGCAAACCCCATTCCCCATAGAAGGCACCGGCCAACTGGCCGTACACCGCCCCGGTCGTATCCGCATCGTCCCCGAGGTTGACGGCCAGAAGACATCCCTGGCGAAAGGTGGTGCTGCGTTCGAACGCCCACAGCGCCGCCTCCAGTGACCGGACCACGTATCCTGTACCTCGGATCTCAGGAGGGTCGCGCCGCTTGAACGAACCGCGTGCGATCTCGTCGATCTCCGGGACGAGCAGGTGGTCTTCCCAATAGCCGGGGACGGGGCTGAAACGATCGGACAGCAACTCCTC
>CAZKCX010000601.1:0-4564 GCA_964550865.1 uncultured Planctomycetales bacterium | reverse complement strand
CCACGAGAAGCTTCAGTCGCATCAATCGGCCATGATGCTGGGGACACACTTCGTCACCCACCCACCGTCCGAGCGAATCGCGGGGGAGTTCCACAGTCGGATGCGAAAGCTCTTGACCGACTACGCCAGCTACTGCCGGATGTCGGTGATGACGCTCGTCGGCAACAGCCGCACCACCAATCGCAACGTCGCGAACAACCTGCCGACCTATGTCTCCACGCCGCCGATCGACATCCTCCACGGGAGGTTCCGGGGGTACCCCGCCGTCGTGGTGGCCGCCGGGCCGTCGTTGCATCGCAACATCGACAAGCTGCTCGGGCTGAAGGGACGGGCCGTTCTCTGCGCGGTGCAGAGCACGTACAAGACGCTCCTCCGCCGGGGGATCGTGCCCGACTTCGTGACCAGTCTGGATTTCCACGCAAGCTCGCGTCGTTTCTTCGAGGGCATCGACGACTTCGGCGATACGCACCTCGTCGCTGAGCCCAAGGCCACGTGGCACGTGATCGACACATTTAAGGGACCCGTATCGCTGCTCGGAAACGAATTCGCGCAAATGTGTCTGGGCAAGGATCTGGCCCAGCGTGGGGGCCTGCGCGCGGGCACGACGGTCGCGCATCTGGCCTTCTATCTTGCCGAGTACATGGGCTGCGATCCCATTATGTTCGTCGGCCAGGACCTGGCGTTTACCGATCACGCCTATTACGCACCGGGCTCACCCGCGCACGACGCCTGGCGTCCGGAGCTGAATCGCTTCAACGCCATCGAGGCCAAGGAGTGGGAGAAGATCATCCGCGCCCGAAAGGTGCTCCACAAGGTGCGGGACATCCACGGGCAGGAGATCTACACCGACGAGCAGATGTTCACGTATCTGCAGCAGTTCGAGACGGATTTCGCGCACTCGCCCGCGCGAATCATTGACGCCTCAGAAGGCGGCGCGGCCAAGCACGGCGCCGAGACCATGACGTTGGACGAGGCGGCTGCTCGTTTCTGCACGCGGGAGATCCCGCCTAGGCTATTGGCGTATCGTCGGGAGGCCTCGGTTTGGGACGCACGTCGCCTTCCCCCGGCTCGGGAGCGTCTCGTCCAACGCAAGGAGGAGCTGTCCCGGTTCCGCGAGCTGTGCGTGAAGACGTTGCGGCTCCTCGAGCAGCTCGAAGGCCTGACCGAGAAGCCCAACGAATTCAACCGGATCGTCGCCCAGGTCGATGAGGTCCGCGCGCAGGTGCGGCAGCATCAGAACATCTATCAGCTCGTGAGCAGCGTCAGCCAGCTGGCGGAGCTGCGGCGCTATACGGCGGACCGGAAGATCCGCGCGGCAGATGCCTCGGCGACGGAGCGCGTGCGGCGTCAACTCGCGCGCGATACGGAGTTCATCCGGAACATGATCGAGGGGAGCAACGCCCTGGACGAGATCCTGGCGGGCGCCGTAGAGCGGTTCGACAAGGCCATTCAGGAGCACGAGCCGTCATGAAGGCCATCATCGCCATCGAGGCCGATCTGGATCGCGGTCCCCTCGGCACGCGGAGTCGCCTGGCGGACGACCTCGCCGGCGCGCCGGTCCTTCGGCGAACGGTGGAACGGGCACTTCGCTGCGAACACGCCGCGTCCGTTCATGTCGTCTGCGGCGCCGACCAGCGCGAGCGGGTCGAGCCGTTGGTGCGGGGGCTCCACGTTCAGGTCGAATCCCATGCCCACGGGCTGCCGCCCTGGCAGGACCGGGTCTTGCATGCACGGAAGTGGGCCATGGATTCCTGGCGAGGGGGAATCGGAGGGCTTTGTGCCCTCGACGAGCAGCTTCATGCCGGCGTGCTCGGTGCGTTGGGACAGCGCGAGCAGGCGGAGGTCGTGGCCTCCGTGCCGGGCGCGGCGGTCCTGATCGACCCCGCCCTGCTTGACGAGATGATCCTCCATTTCCAGCAGGAAGCGCACGACACGCGGATCGTCTTCTCGCAAGCGCCGCCGGGGCTTGCCGCGTTTCTGGCCAGCCCGAGCTTCCTCGATGATATGTTCCGGGCCGGCTTCCCGCCCGGTGCCGTCATCACCTATATCCCCGACAATCCGCAGGCCGACTTCACCACGAAGCCCTGCTGTTATGCCGTGCCCGCTGTGGTGGCCGAAAACCCGGCGCGGGTCCTGGCCGACACCGACCGGGCGATCCGACTGCTGGAGGCCCTTCTGCGTGAGGCCGACGAGAGAAAATGGACCGCCGAGTCCGTTTGTCGCTATATCACCAGATACAGGGATGCCGCTGTCGAACCGCTGCCGCGCGAGGTCGAACTGGAGCTTACGACCGAGGACCCCCTGGCCGAGACCACGCTACGTCCCCGCGGCTCACGCGTTCCGTCGCGTCCGCCCATCTCTCTGGAGCTGGTGCGGAGGGTGGCCGAGGAGATCGCACGCTTCGATGATTCCCTGCTCGTGTTGGGCGGGTTCGGGGAGCCGCTCGCGCATCCTGATCTGCCCGCGGTCCTGCGGACATGTCGTGAGGCGGGGGTGTTCGGGCTTGCGGTTCGCACGAACGGGTTGGCCCTCACCGGGGCGATCGTCGACGCGCTGATCGAGACCGATGTGGACATCGTGAACGTGACGCTCGACGCCGGATCGGCCGAGACCTACCGCGCGCTGCACAACACGGACGGCTACGATCGCGTCGTGGCGAACATTGAGGCCCTTCACGCACGCGTGGCGGAGAAGCGCCGCGGGCCGCTCATCGTCCCCGAGATGGCCAAGCTCCGCGCGACGTTGCCCGAGCAGGAAGCCTTCTACGACGGTTGGATTCGTCGGGTCGGATGGGCCAACATCGTCAGCCCCTCGCACTACGCTCGCCAGCTGCCGGATCAGGCGGTGATGAACATGGCACCGTCGGGGCGCGGGCCGTGTTCGCGTCTTCGATCACGGCTCTTGTTGCTCGCCGACGGCACGGCCGTCACCTGCGATCAGGACTTCGCGGCCAAGCAACCGGTGGGCGATGTTCCGAGCGGATCGGTCCAGGAGATCTGGACGGGCGAGACGTTGGAGACCATCCGCGAGGCGCACGCCGCGATGTCGCTGGACCGTCTACCCCTCTGCCCGCATTGTGACGAATGGCATCGCCCGTGACCGGCCGACGTCCCGCCGACGGTAAAGAGGCGGTGGCGATGCAGCCCTCCCAGGGCTGTCTCCTGCCCGGTCTCAGCAATCCCAGGAGGCCATTATGGATGGAAGGTCCTCTTTCGGCTCGCGTCATGTGGTCTGAATTATGGGAACCGAGTTCCTACCCCCGGTAGCCAAGGGATTCCCCCTGAATTTCTCCCGCGTCGATAGGGCATCGTCGTCGGGGAATCGATCACGCATGTGGATTCAAGTCTATTTTTATCAAAGGTTTACGTTTATTGGGTCCGCAGGGTCCCTCCCCGCGACCGCTTCTAGTGGGACAAATAGCAAGTTCTTGCTATGCGTGATCTGAGGTGGTATGCCGATCTCATTCCTGGAAAGGGCAAGAGCGGTCGTACGACGAAGTGACGCTTCATCTTCCGTTGAGCCTCTGCTATTCGGTCTCGGAGTGGGCTTGAGCAGGTGCTACGGGGATCCGGTTGATCGTGCGAACGACTCGGAGGGAAACGAAGGAACATTCCAAAGCCCTGATGCACCCCGGGCGGTCGTGACGCACGAAAGTGTACGTCCGCCGCCCGGGGTCTTTTTGTTGTCGGGGGCACTTGGGTCACCACCGCCTTGGGCAGGCCGCTGGGATACCTCCTTCGCATGCTGGTACTGCATCGGGTTTCGCGTCACAATGATGGGGCGCTACGCGGGCGCATGCAACGATTCGAACGCACACCAGGTTCCACGCTCTAGAACCCCATCCATTTGGAGAGGGTCGAGATGTCGGATGCAAACCGGACCAAGGCGGAGCTCCTGGATGAGGTGCATCGACTGCGAGCCGAAGTCGAGCGCCTACGCGCGGGTCGGGCCCCGGCGGAGACTGCAGAGGACAAGACCATCCGCCAGGCGCTGGAGGCCAGTGAGGCTCGATACCGCCGAATGGTGGAGATGGCGTATGAAGGCGTCGTGGAGCTGGATGCGGAGGGTCGCATCACGTTCGTCAACGACCGCCTCAGCGAATTGCTCGGCTATGAACCGAAGGAGCTGATCGGTCGATTCGCCTGGGACTTCATGGAGCAGGAGCAGGCCAAAGAGGTACAGGAGCACCTCGCCCAAAGACGGGAAGGGCTTCGCGAGCACTACGACGTTACGATTCTAGACAAGGCGGGACGACATGTATCGTTCATCGCCTCGTCGACCCCCCTGCATGACAGTGGCGGTCGTTTTGTCGGATCGCTGAGCATGTTGACCGACGTGACCGAGCGTCGCCAAATCGAGGAATCCCTACACGAGACGGAAGAGGTCTTCGCGGCGTTCATGGAGCAGCTACCCGCGACGGCGTTCATCAAGGACCAAGACAGTCGACTCCGCTACTTCAACAGGCAGATGCAGGAGAAGCGTGGTGTGGAGGAATCCTGGAAAGGCAAGCGTAACCGTTCAGCCCTCAGGCAGGTTGGGGAACCAAGGAAGGCATGGGGGCGCC
>CAZKCX010000600.1:0-4569 GCA_964550865.1 uncultured Planctomycetales bacterium | reverse complement strand
CTTGAGGATGCACCGTGACGACTTCCTTTGGTGTACGCCCCGTCTATCGCGTTCCTTCGTTGATCGGGGGGCCCGGCGGCGCGAAGACCGGTCAGGCATTCGCATCGAACCGGGGCGGATCCGCCCTGGGATCGAACCCGGAGCTCTCCTGCGGTGCGCGAAGCGACTCGCGTTCGCGCTGCGACGGCGCCTTCGGCGGCACGATCCGAACTACTGCGTAGTCCTCCCGCTTCGCCATGGCGTGCATTATAACGAACGCATCGGATTCTAGCTCGGATCTCTGCGGGAAGCGCGGGGAATTGCTTGATGGAAAAGGAGCGCAGTGCCGGGTCCGGTGCGCGCGGCCGATGCGGCGGCTAGTACTGCATTTCAGAAGTATCGCGACGATATGCCCGAGCCGCCGGATTCATCCGGCGCGGCCGCGCGGCATGAATGCCGCGGCTCGAGCAGCGACCGTAGCGTGTGCGGCCCTGTCCATAGTCGCACGACTTGCGGAACACGCGGTTAATCCCCGTGGATCTTGCGCAGCCGCGCGGAGGTCCGAAGCATGTGCTGGATTCGCTCGAACTCCGCGAACCATTCTTGGATGACCGCCGTCAGCTGATCCGCCGTGGTGATGCCGGATGCGCACGCGGCCCCGCCGAGCTCCGCGGCCATCTGACGGTAGCGCGAGAGGGTGCGATCCCCATATCGCCCGCATTCGTAGTAGTCCTCGGTCAGGAATACGAGAATGGGGACGCGCTTGCCCGCACAGATGCTCAGCTCGTCGGCCACGTCGGGATGGGCGTCCCGATCGACGAATCGCAGATCGATCTTGCAGTCGGCGTTCTCGCAGAACCGCTGGAAGATCGGGCACTGCGAGACGCAATCGCCGCACCACGCGCCCGTCAGGCAGAGCACCTTCATCTCGCGCGTGAACGCCGCGAGGCTCGCGCGTTGCTCGTCGGTCAGCACGACCTGGTCGTAGACCGCCTGCCACCGGGGGGCGTCCCGCTGAGGGTCCGCGTGCTTCTGGAGGAAATCCCTGTACGGAAGGGCCTGCTCGAAGACGGGTTGGAAGTCCATCGCGATGGCTCCTCAATGGCAGCGGGCTGGTCCGTGTCGCGGCTGCTGTGTGGCCCAGTCGCCCTCGACTGGGAAGAATGTAGCATCACGGCCGAGGGCGTGGCCCAGTCGCCCTCGGCTACGTGGCCCAGTCGCCCTCGACTGGGGAGAGTGTAGGATCACGGCCGAGGGCGGCCGTGCCACAAGGGCGGCCGTGCCACAAGGGCAGTCGAGCCACAAGGGCAGTCGCTCCGCATTGTCCATTCCTACGAAAGGCTTCTGGCTCAGCTCTGCTTTCGCTCGCCCCGGGCCGCGGCGAGCAGGGCGTGCTGCACGGTCTGGGCCTCGCGGTCGTCCTGCGTCACGGCCGAGTGGCAGGGTTTCAGCCCCCGGCGCCGGTGGAGGAACTCCAGCTCCGGCGGGGCGACGTTCGAGACGGCCTGGTCGATGTCGCTCGGCTCGTGGCCCGACCGCCAGCCCTTCATCTCCTTGCTCATGCGGACCGCGCACCAGGCATGCCCACACATCGCGCAGAAGTCGGCGTCCTTGGGTGTATCGGCGTCGTGCAGTCCGCGGGCCGTCTCGGGGTCCATCGCCAGGGCGAAGTGCCTGGGCCAGTCGAGGGCGGCCCGGGCCTTCGAGATCTCGTCGTCCCACTGCCGCGCGCCCGGCAGGCCCCGCGCGACGTCGGCCGCATGGGCGGCGATCTTGTAGGCCACCACGCCCGCGCGGACGTCCTCCAGCCGGGGCAGGCCCAGGTGCTCCTTCGGCGTAACGTAGCAGAGGAACGACGCACCGTGAAACGCGGCGGCTGTCGCCCCAATGGCCGAGGTGATGTGGTCGTAACCCGGCGCGACGTCGGTGACGATCGGGCCCAGGACGTAGAACGGCGCGCCGTCGCAGAGCTCGGCCTGGAGCTTCATGTTGTGCTCGATCTGATCGAACGGGACGTGGCCGGGGCCCTCGACGATCACCTGGACGCCGGCGTCGTGGGCCCGCGCGACCAGCTCGGCCATCGTGCGGAGCTCGGCGAACTGCGCCTCGTCGGAGGCGTCGGCCAGGCAGCCGGGCCGCATGCCGTCGCCGAGCGAATACGCCACATCGTGCTCGCGCATAATCGCGCTGATCTCGTCGAACAGCTCGTACATCGGGTTCTCGCGATTGTGGTGCGTCATCCATCGCACGAGCAGCGTTCCGCCGCGGCTGACCATGCCGGCCACCCGCTTGGCGGCGAGCGGAAGATGCTCGCGGAGGACGCCCGCGTGGATGGTGAAGAAGTCGACGCCCTGCTTGGCCTGCTTCTCGATCGTGGCCAGGATGTCGTCGTACGTCAGGTCTTCGACCTGCCGGCCGACGATCATCTCGTAGACGGGCACCGTCCCGATCGGCACGGTCGCGTGGGCGATGAGCGTCTCGCGGGTCTGATCGAGCGGGCCGCCCGTCGAGAGATCCATGGCCGCATCGGCGCCGAACGCAACGGCCCAGTTCAGCTTCTCCAGCTCCTCGTCGATCGAGCTTCGGACCGGCGAGGCGCCGATGTTCGCGTTGATCTTGGTCCGCAGGGCCCGGCCGATGCCGATCGGATCGAGCTTGCCGTTCGGTCCGAGGTGGTTTCGATTGGCGGGGATCACGAGCCGGCCGTCGGCGACCTCGGCTCGGATCTCCTCGGGGGAGATCATCTCGCGGTCGGCCACGCGATACATCTCGGGCGTGATCTCGCCCCGAGTGGCGGCTTGGTATTGTGTCGTCATCGGATTCCTCTCCGCGTTGTCTCGGCCCGGAGTCCGGCTGCGCCTATCCCGTTGGACGTCGGGTCGGGCCGGTTTCGTTCCGAGTCCCCGACGCCACAGGGCGGGGCCGCGGGGAACCCAGGCCGCTCGCGGGGAACGACGGGCATGAGTTTCCGATGGAACGTGACGAGGTCGTGTCGCTTCCCTACGCAGCTCGTGCAGCCGGCGGAGCGTCGTGTACGCTCCGCCGACGGCCCTCGCTGATCAGGTTCCAAGGGTCCACCGCCCGAGCGCGTCGGGCGATCGGTCTCAGGCCCAGCGGGCCGCCCCTAGCGTATTTCCGGTGTCTGTCCTTATCTTATTTGCACGAGGAATCGGGGTCAAACACCCGGGCGGACGGCGATGGCGCGGCCCGCGCCTCTCCCCTTCGCCAGAAAGGACGGCAATCGATGCGTAACACCTATGCCATCGGGATCATTCTTGCAGTCAGCGGATACGGCTCGGCGATGACCGCCTCCACGAAGGCGAACTCCACCGGAGCGGAAGCGATTTCCGCACACAACGTCGTGTGGGATTCACCCAGCAAGCGCCCCCTCGACTCGATGCCCGTCGGCAACGGAGACATCGGCCTGAACGTATGGGTGGAACCACGCGGGGATCTGCTCTTCTACATCGGAAAGACCGATGCGTGGAGTGAGAACGGTCGGCTGCTGAAGCTCGGACGGGTTCGCGTCGCCCTCTCGCCGAACCCGTTTGCCGAGGGCTCGCCGTTTCGACAGACACTCCACCTGGAATCGGGCGAGATCCGAATCGTGGCGGGCAAGGGGCAGGGGCGGTCCGAGCTTCGCATCTGGGTCGACGCCCATCGGCCCGTCGTCCGGGTCGAGACCACGTCCGAAAGCCCCGTCGCGGTGACGGCTACGCTCGAGCCCTGGCGGACCGAACCCCGTACACTCAAGGGAAAAGAGGTCCACAGCGCATACAGCATGGCGGGCGGGCCGGAGCCCATCGTCGTCAAGCCCGACACCGTTCGGAACGTAGCCGACGATCGGATCGTCTGGTATCACCGCAACGAGTCTTCCTGTTGGCCGGTGACGATGCGGCTGCAGGGCCTCGAGGCGTTCATGGAGCGTTCTGCCGATCCGCTCCTTCACCGAACCTTCGGCGGGGCGATCCGCGGGACGGGGATGAAACGGATCGACTCGACCACGCTGAAGTCGCTCGGGCCGAGCAAGAAGACCGCCGTTTCGGTCTATCCGATGACGCTGCAGGCGAAGACAATCGACGTGTGGCTGGCGGCATTGGCCGAGAAGGTCGAGGAAATCGACCGCGTCGATTGGGAAGATGCCCGCCTTGCCCACCACCGGTGGTGGCAGACGTACTGGGACCGGAGCTACCTGCTCCTCGCGAGCGAGTCGCCGGGCGCCACGAAGCTTGCCCGGCGGTACACCCTGCAACGGTACATGAGCGCGTGCGGGGGGCGCGGGGCGTATCCGATCAAGTTCAACGGCAGCATCTTCACGACCGTCGCCCACGTCGGGGACGAGAAGTTCGACGCCGACTACCGTCGCTGGGGCGGATGCTACTGGTTCCAGAACACGCGTCTCATGTACTGGCCGATGCTGGCGACGGGCGACTTCGAGCTGATGCGGCCGCTGTTTGGGATGTTCCTGGACGCACTGCCGCTGGCGAAGGCACGGGTCGAGCGCTACTTCGGCCACGGCGGGGCGATGGTTCCCGAGACGATGACGTTCTGGGGCACCTACGCCAACAGCAACTACGGCTGGGATCGAGA
>CAZKCX010000599.1:0-4583 GCA_964550865.1 uncultured Planctomycetales bacterium | reverse complement strand
ACCGGCTTCATCGAGCCGCACTTCATGGCCGGCTTCAGCGGCGGCCGCAAGGCGGTCTGCCCCGGGCTGGTCAACCTGGAGACGATCCAGAAGTTCCACAGCCCGGCGTTTCTGGAAGATCCGAAGGCCACGTTCGGCGTGCTTGACGGCAACCCGTGTCACGCCGAGGCCATCGAGGTCGCCCGCCGCGTGGGCATCGACTTCCTCGTCAACGTGACCGTCACGACCGACCAGGACATCACCGGCGTCTACGCCGGCGATTTCGAGGCCGCCCACGAGGCCGGCTGCGCGGCCGTCGCCGACGAGATGGGCATCCCCGTCGCGAAGCAGTACGACCTCGTGGTGACGTGCGGCGGCGGCTACCCGCTCGACACCACGTTCTACCAGACCGTCAAGGGCATGTGCTTCGCCGAGCCGTTCGTCAAGCCCGGCGGGACGATGGTCGTCGCCTCCGGCTGCGCCCAGGGCATCGGCAGCGACGTCTACGTCGACATCATGCGCCGATACGCCGGCGGGCGGTGGCGGCAGTTCATCGAGGACATCAACGCCAGCGACCGCGTCGAGCGCGATCAGTGGGAATACGAGATGCAATGCCGCGTCCTGCGGAAGGTCGATGTCGAAGGACTGATCGTCGTCTCCGACGGCGTCGACGAGGCCACGCTCCGCGACTGCTCGGTGACGCCCGCAAAGGGCTGTGGGGCATCCGGCCGGTCGGCCCAGCAGATTCTCGATGAGCTGATCGCCGAGCTCCGGGCGAAGATGCGCGATGCCTCCTGCGCGATCATTCCGACCGGCCCGTACATCCTGCCGAGGTCGTGACGCGTCGCTCCGCGGGCGACCGACACGGCACTTCGCCTCCGGCTGGGTCCCCTCCTCACGCACGCTGTGGCGAGAGGGCTCGCCTGGTCAAGGCAGCAGCGCCACGATGGTCGGCGTATCGAGTTGCGTCGTGGCCCCGGCGATCACCCGATCGGCCGGCAGGGCGGGATCTCGGGTGGCGAAACTCCCCCAGACCTCGATCTCATTCTCGGCTGGATCGGTGACGTACGCCGATCCGCCGCTGTCCACGGCAATCCCGACGGTGAAGGACTGGACGGACAGATTCGGCACCAGATCCGGGGTTGAGGGGTTGAGCCAGAACAGGATCCGGTTCCCCGTAGAATACAGCCGATCGTCCTGGTCCACGAAGACGTCGAAAATGCTGCCGAAGCGCGGATACGTCAGCGCGAAGTTCGGATCGTTTACCGGGCCGTCCAGACTCGCCGCGTCGATAAGGACGTGGATGGCGAACCCGACGTCGGCAATGATCAGGTTCCCGTCCTGGGACAGCGCCATGCCGGACATACTCGCGGTAATGAGGTTCGGCTCCGAGATCTTCCGCACGGGCGCGATGTCGCCATCAAAGGCCGCGGTGGACACGTCGGCGAAGACCAGGATGGCCGGGATGTCCCCGTCGGCCACATACAGCTCGTCCGCGATCGGATCGTAGGCGAGGCCGCCGGGGGAGACGAGCTGCGTGGCGATGCCCTCGACCTTTCGTGTCGGCGGGATGTTGCCGCTGAGCGTCCGACCGTTCTCGTAGACGCTGATCGATGCGATCCCGTCGTTGGTCACGATCAGGGACTCGTCCTTGTCAAACAGGATGAATGTCGGGCGGCTCAGTTCCGTCGCCGGCCCCTCGATGACGGCTGTCGGGGCGACGTCCCCCTCAATCGTGCCGAGGTTCGAGAAGACCAGAATGTTGTTCGCCCCGGGGTTTGCGACGAACAGGAGAGCCGTCGACGACGCTTGCGGATTCGTTCCGGGCACGCATCCGGAAACCAGAACGGCGATGGCCAGCACCGCAACCAAGACGCCGAAAACGGCTGGGCGGTGGGAAAGGAATCGAAGGGAGAGCATGGGACACGCTCCTAGATGTCTCGCTCGCCCTTGGTAGATCCGAGCCCGACAGCAGGGACAACACATCCCGTACCGACCCATCGGCGCGAATCCACCCTGCTCATGTTCACAAGCTCATTAGATGCCGGAGTGCTTGTTTCCTTGGGCAGTGCTACTTCCTTCCTCTCATGCGTGATGCGCCCGCCCTGCTTCTCGCGAATCCCTTGCGCGATGGAGATGGGCAGCGTCTTCGGGAAACCTCGGCTATCGGAGGCTCGCGAACTGCAGGAAACGAAAGCGATTGTCCATGGCCGATGGGGAACGACCAATGACCCGCGTGGCGGGAGCAAGATCACGCGTGTGGCGGCGGTCCCGATGTGGAAGGCACATGAAGCGGTTTGTGGGCAGGTATCGCACTCCCTGCTCGTAGTGAGAGGCCGTGGCTCCTCGTGTGCCTGATAATCCGCCCTTTCGATCGCCGGTAGGCACTTTTTACACGAAGTGCTCGCTAACTTCCTAGACTCAGCGGAATTGCGGCGCCTATTATCCCTTGAACTTGGCGCGTCCCTTGGGGGAAGCACTCAAGTCTCCGACAACCGGCGGTTCTGACGATGGGGGGAATCGAGATGACCACGGTGAAAGCGATGAACATGGACCAACGTCGCGGCACGTTCGTCTTCTTGGGAGTCTACGGTAGCTTCGTGGCGACCATGCTCGTCTGGCTCCTCACGGCGGCGTAGCCTCCCAAACGCAATCCAGACGAACGACCACCATCCGGCACGCACGCCAACCGGGTGGGAGCGCAGCACCTTCTCCTACGCTTCTCTGCTCCGCACGGGAACAACAGATTGGACCAGTGGATGCACAACGCTACGGTCGGGCCGCCTGCGCCACGGCCGTCCCGGGTCGGTAGAGATCGAGCGCGTAGGTGTCCGACTTCTCCCACAGCCACGGGGCGAGCACGGTACCCGTCAGCAGCAGGACCACCGCGCACGCCACGATCATCCCCTGGCCGAGGAAGGAGGCGCGTACGACCGGTTGCTCGTCGTCCTCGAAGAACATCGTCCAGACCAGACGGGCGTAGTAGTACAGACTGAAGAGCGTGTTCACGACGGCCACCACCACGAGCCACCACAGACTGGCCTCTCCCAGCGCCCACAGCAGCTTGAACTTCGCGACGAAGCCGCCGAACGGCGGTATGCCGATGAGGGAGAACAAGCAGCCCGCCATGCCGATCGCCAGCCACGGCGACCGTCGCCGCAGCCCTCGAAAGGCGTCCGAGGACTCCGACCCCGTACCCCAGTAGATCAGCGCGACTGTCCCGAACGCGCCCAAATTCATGAAGAGGTACACGATGAGGTACGCCGCCACCGCCGCGATGCCCGCATTGCTTCGGCTCGTCAGGATGGCCGCCGCCATCAGCATGTATCCCGCGTGGGCGATCGAGGAATACGCCAGCATCCGCCGGATGTTCATCTGACGATAGGCCGCCAGGTTCCCGATGGTGCACGTCAGCGCGGCGAAGATGCCGATGCCCAGGGCCATCGAGTCGAGCAGCCCACGGGTTGCCTCCAACGTCACCGTCCCGACGGCGGGGTGCGCCATCGCGTAGACCACGCGCAGGAGCGCCGCCAGACCCGCGCCCTTGCTCGCGACGCTCAGCCACGTGGTGACCTCGATCGGCGCGCCCTCGAAGACGTCCGGGCACCAGAAGTGGAGCGGAACGGCGGAGATCTTGAACGCCAGCCCCGCCAGCAACCCGACCAGCGCGACGGCAAGCACGGTGCCCGTCAGTTGGCTCATCCCCGGCTGGCCGATCAGTCCCGCCAGCGTCGGGATGTCCAACGTACCGTAGCAGCCGTAGAGCAGGGACGATCCGTAGATCATCGCCGCCGAGGCGATCGCGCCCATGACGACATACTTCACCGAGGCCTCGGCCCCGATGCGGTTCCGTTTGAAGAAGGCCGACAGGGCATAGCTCGGAAGCGAAGCCAGCTCCATCGCGATCACGAGCATCAGCAGGTTGACCGTGCTCACCATCAACGCCATGCCCAGTGCGCTGGCCAGGAGCAGCACGAAGAACTCGGGCGAGTCCTCGTCCCGGTACTTGCCGCCCACCGTCCACAGCACGATCACGCCGATCAGGAACACCGCGATGAGCAGCTTGAAGAACAGGCTGAACGGATCGACCACCAGCATCGGCGTATCCGGCGTGGGCGAGAGCGCGCCGATGCCCATCGGGGCGGTGCGGGACACACTGATCGTCGCCATCGCCATCAGCACCGCGCCGATGAGCGCGATCGCGCTCGTCTGCCTCGCCGCGCGACGGGCGATGAGCGGTGCGATCAAAACCGCCACGATCGTGCCGATCAGCACCAGCTCCGGTGCGAAGCGGGACAGGTCCGCCGGCGTCGGCATCCAGAATGTCGAGGCGAGTGGCGTCATACGATCCGGTTCGCTCTCCTATCGCGCGGGCTAGCCGCCGCTATGGATGTGCTGGACGATATGGCCCAGCGTGCCGTTCATGAACTCGAACAAGGACTGTCGCGGCAAGATGCCCAGCAGCACCGCCAGCGCCGCCAGCGGCGTCAAGATGAACACCTCGCGGGCGTTCGCGTCGTTCTCCCGGAACGCGAGATACTCTTCCTTCTCCGGGCCGAGGTAGACCCGTTGGATCAGCCAGAGGATGTACCCGGCCGTCAGCA
>CAZKCX010000598.1:0-4588 GCA_964550865.1 uncultured Planctomycetales bacterium | reverse complement strand
GCCGCCAGGTCTGGGCGGTCATCGGGTTCTTCAGTTCCGCCGTCGCCACCGGGATTCCGTTGATCGCCAACGTCACGTCCAGCGTGTTGTTGTGCTTCGGCGAATACTTCAGCTGCCGTGTGATCGTCAGCCGGTTGGCCTCGTACCGCTTCCTGGTCTCCGGGTTCATCCCGCTGGCCGGGGCGAAATAGGCGACGTGAAACAGCTTGCCGAAGCACTTGAACCCGTGGCGCAGCACCGACAGGCAGCCCTCGTGTTCCGAGTCCAGCGCCCGGCAAAGGTCGTCCAGCAGCGTTTCTTCAGCTTTGTCCTTCTGGATGCCCTCCAGGTACGCCCACTCATCCGGCTGCGTCACCTTGATGAACGCCAGCACGTCGGCCGGGAAGATCGACCGATGCGGATCGAACCCATCGCGGTCGCCCGTGACGTACCCGCCCGCCGTCGTCAGGTGGTGTTCGATAGCGGCCTCAAAGGCGTATTCGGTATGCTGGCCTGGCATCAGGTCGCTCCCCTCCATTCATAACGAACCGCGAGTTCGTTGAGCATCGCAAAGGTGTCCTTGTAGGCCACGTTGAACTGCACACAAACATCAGGCAGCAGAATCCGGTTTCGCGATTGAGGACGCGGCTGCTCATTCGTGACGACCGTAACGCCATGAACCATCGCGTACGCCACCAGCCAGCCATCGGCTCCCGTGGCGAACTTCGCCTTGGCCGGGTCGAGGAATTGCTGATTTCGTTGTGCCCAGAGCATCACCTGGGTGTAGGCGTTGACTACGTCCTCATCATCGGTGCTGTGGAAGAATTCGGCGGGCACTGCGTTCTTGGCCCACAACACCAAGTCTTCCGTCTTCCTGCCGGTGAGAAGTTCGCTGCGGACGTGATCGATGCTGCAGACCCGGCCCGTCTGCGAATGATGGATCAGGCTGTCCCAGAACCCCGGGCATATCGCGAAAGCGTAGTAACTGTTCTTCGCCGCGATAAACACGTCCGAGTCCAATAGGTAAAGGGGCGTTGTATTCATGGCAGATTCACCCCCAGCCGATTGGCGTATTCCTGAAATGCTCCCCCGCGCAGCCCCGTCAGATCATACGCCTCCTTGAAGCTCACCCGGCCGCCCTTTGCGGCGAGGATAACCTGCGTGGCGAACATCTCGCCCACCCGCGTGTTCTGGTTGTTATAGAAATTACCGCCGCCCGTCGTGGAACCTTGCCGCCGCTCGCGTGCCACGTATTGCTCGTAGAAGGCGAAGAAGGACTCCCGACTCACGAGACGCACGTCCAGCGCGCGACGACCGGCCACGATCGGGCTGACCTTGAACCGGCGGGCGAGAATCTCGAACGGCGCTGGTTCATGCCGCATATCGCGCCAGCACGCTCTCAGTTCCTGCGCCGGCACGAGGAATTCCGCCGCCGCCCGATCACACCACGCCTCGGTCTCCTGCGAAGGCAGGGACGTCACGCCGGTATCGGTCAACGCGCTTTGTCCGAGCCAGATGTGCGCCAGTTCGTGTGCGAGCGTGAACATCTGGGCCGACTTCGAGTCGGCCCCATTGACGAAAACAAGCGGGGCGAATTCGTCGCTCAGGGCGAACCCGCGAAACTCATCGACATCCAATTTCCGATGCGTGTTGTTTCCGACCACGCCGTTGATGACCGCCATCACGCCCAACTCTTCAATGGCCCGTCGCAGTTCCCCGACCGCCTCGCGCCAGGTGCGAACCGTGGCCGCCCACCCGTCGTCAAGGCCGACCAGCCGCCGCATCTCACGTCCCACCCCTTGCGGATCGTCAGCCGGACGGGCGCTGCCCACGAAGTCCAGCGACTCGGCCTCGCATTCAATCAGTTCCTCGCGAAGCCACGCCTGCCGCCGCTGCATGGCATGAATCGTGTCCAGCAGATCGGGGCTCGGATGGCTGATATCCTCGTTACGAATCGTTCGGAGGTCGGGAATCGGAATATGCTCTTCCGGCGGCTCAGGCAAAAACAGATACCCGAAGGGCACATGGGTCGCCCTGGCGAAATCCTCCAACTGCCTGAACGTGGGTTGGGCTTCGCCCCGCTCCCACTCGTCGAGGTTCTTGAAGCGGGTACTGAGATCCTCTACGCTGCGACCCACCCGCTCACGCGCCCAGCGGATCAGTTCGGGTTTGACAGGTGCGAGAGGCATCAAGTGACCTCCACTGAAAGTCGTCTTGCCAGTGTCTTGCCCAGCTTCCTTACTGCGTCAATAAGACGGCGCACCTCATCTGCAGTGATGACGATGCGGCGTCCCACGATGGCAGCCGGGTCGTTCGTGGCGTCGATATATTTCTGATCAATGACCCCCATCTTGTGCGCCAGTAAGTGTCGCTTGTTGAAGCACCGCACGGCCAACCCCCATTCGTCAGCAGTGATCCCGTCTGCAAGGTCGAAGCCGAAGAGGGCATGCAGGTTAGTCTTGACGCCAGCGAGATTCTGAAATGACAGATTGGCTGCACGCGCCGGGTCGCTGGACTTCGATGCATGTACCCTCACGGTCTCACGCCCGAAGCCGTCAAACGCAGAGACAACGTTCTCCAACGAATCCGCGATCAGGTGTTCCGCCAGATCGTTCGCGTCGACCTGCTGCGCCAAATCCAGTTCCTTGATCGCCAAGTCGAGGTTCTTCGACAAAATCTGCCGGGAGTTGTGAGCGCCACAGTCGGGACAGTACGCGAAGACGCCGTAGATCGTGTACCGCAGCGTGCATTGATCGCACACCACCTCGGTTTCAAGTCGCTTCTCGCGGTAATGCCGCAGTGGCACCGGCGCACCCGGCTTGAGTTTCATGCTCATGCCAATTCCGAACATGCCTCGCGCGGGATAGTCAAACTCAAGCTTCTTCAACTCGCGACGCACCACGTTGGTGATCTGGCGCATGGCCACGGACTTGGCGTATTCGATCTGCTCTTTCGTCCAGAAATGATCATGCCCGGTGGTATGACCGCAGTAGGGGCAGTGGCACGGCAACCCCTCACCCTTCAGGCCGGTGCCACACTCGATCTTAAAGTAACCCTCGCATTCCTTCTGAGGACACTCGCGACCAATGAAGCCCTCTTCGTCGGGTTTGATAGGCACGGAAATCTGCTCCGGGATGTCCCAATCGCGGTTCATGACGCCACCTCCCCCCGAACGTCGATCTTGCCCGTCACCGCTGCAGCAATCAGGGAGGTGCGATGTTCCTGCAATGTGGCGATACTGTCCTGAATCTTCACAAGCAACGCACCAATCGGCGCGATAGCGGTCTCAAGAGCGAGAACTATTTCGGCCTGTTCTGGCTCGGGCGGGAACGGCCATCTGATTTCCCCAAGGTCTTCCCGGTTAATCTTGGGCATTGCCACCCGCATTGATTCGTCAACGGCGAGCTTCGTGTATGCGTCACTGAGCAGGAGGTAAAGCATAAATGCGGAAACAATCCCGCGACGAGGCACCATCGCGTACATATCTGCGCTGCAGAGACCGTCGTCGGGAGCTATGCAGGCCTTGGCCAGTTCCGGACGTATCTTGCTGTAGAGAACATCGCCTCGTCGGAACAAGTACTTGCCGCTAATCGCGCCTTGTTCCTCGGCAGTGTCCGGGTTCAGCACGCGACCAGTGCCACTCTCGATATGGTTGGGCGCGATTAGGATCATGCGGCCGTATTGCTCAAGTCGTGGATCGACTTGCCCGCCGCGAATATGGATCGCATGTTTGAGGCGCTTCGCCTCCCAATGCTTCGGAATCTGGCCGAGCCATTCGATGCCGGAGTCTTTCATGGGGGCGTTGGGGTCGAGGCCTGCCTGCGCCGCGGCCGCGGCAGGCAGGCCCTTGGTGACGGCGTGGGAGATGAGGGCAGCGCGCTTTTCCTGGAGGAGTTCGATCTGCCGCCGCTTCTTCTCGATCAACGCATCGATTCGCGCCGTCTCCCGATCCAGAAACGCCGCAATGGCCTTCTGCTCGTCGCGTGACGGGATAGGCTGACGGAAATCCCGGATGAAATCATCAGGAACTCGCTTTTGCCCGCCTGCGCCGTACATCTCCGCTGCACCGAAGTTGCGAAAGGCGTGGCTGATGGTGACGTAGAACAGAAAGCGACGATCCAGCTCAGGACATGGCCGCAGAACGTGCAGTTCCGTTGTTCCGAACCCGATGCCATTGACAAGGCCGTCGGCAATCGAGCCTTTACCATTCTCAAAGCATGGCGTGATCTTGGCGGCAAGGACATCGCCATCACGGAAGTAGGTATAGCCGGTGGCGACCTCTGCAAGCGGTCGCGTCTGATCGAGCGTCAGGCCACCGTACTCGTGGACGGCTTCCATTGGGACAAACGACACGTCAAGATCGCCCAGCATGCCATTGAGTTCCGACCGGCTGGGATTGATCCTGGCACGATAGCGAAGTCGGACGGGGTCCCAATGCTCCGGCACATCGCCAAGCCACTCCACTCCCGACGGCTTATACGCCGGGTAGGTCGCTCGCTTGCCTGCATGGATGGAGGCCGAAGTCATGACTTGCCCCCTTTGCCCGGACCGCGTTTGCGGCCTTTCTTCTTTGCCTTGGTTTGCTTTTTCTTCGGTGCTTTCTTCTTCC
>CAZKCX010000597.1:0-4605 GCA_964550865.1 uncultured Planctomycetales bacterium | reverse complement strand
GGAGTTCATCTGGTACAAGGGCGGCAAGGGCTACTACGACAACATGTGGTGCCTCGACCCCGAGGAGACCGTCGCGTTCATGAAGACGGTCAAGAAGCCGTGGGTGGCCTTCAAGGTCCTGGCGGCCGGGGCGTACCTGCCGCGCGACGGGTTCAAGTTCGCGTTCGAGAGCGGGGCCGACGTCATCGCCGTCGGCATGCTCGACTTCCAGATCGAGGCCAACTGCAAGCTGGCCGCCAAGCTGATCCGCCGGTATCAGCAACGCGAGCGGCCGTGGCTGGCATAGCCGGTGAGCATGAATACCGAGACGACGTTCTTGGTCGATGGTGAGCGCTGGGCGCTGCTGATGAGAGGACTCGAAGATGCCTCCTGAGAAGCCTCGGGACATCGAGCGGCTCTGTCGACTTGTGGGCGTCTCGACGTTTGCTCTTCTGTCTCGTCACTCCTGTCTGCTTTCTTGAGTCGCTTGCTGTCGTTCCCACATCTCCACACTGCCTCGGATCCCGGATCCCTGCCGCATGGCCGCAACCTGCCACTGCTGCTAAGATGCATGCCGATGCGTGCCGATCCGTGCACGACGATTCCCAAAACGGAGGCACTCCATGCACCGCAAGCACACGATCCTGGCGACGCTCGCCCTGACGCTCGCCTTCGGCACCTGCCTCGCCGTACAGGCGGAAGCGAAGAAGACTGCGCCGGCTAAGGCCGTGAAGAAGGCACAGGCCAAGGCCAAGCCCAAACGCAAGCGGCGCCCGCCGAACCCCGCGCTCAAGCCCATCCAGGACACGCCCGGGCTGCCGCGGGTCCTGCTCATCGGCGATTCGATCTCGATCGGCTACACGATCCCGACGCGCAAGCTGCTCGATGGCAAGGCCAACGTTCATCGGCCACGCGCGAATTGCGGGCCGACCAGCCGCGGCGTCGAGCACATCGACGACTGGCTGGGCAGCGGCAAGTGGGACGTCATTCACTTCAACTGGGGCCTGCACGACCTCAAGTACATGGACGACGGCAAGCGCCAGGTCCCGCCCGACGCCTACGAGAAGAACCTCGCCACGCTCGTCGCCCGCATGAAGGAGACCGCCGCGAAGCTCATCTGGTGCAGCACCACACCCGTGCCGGAGGGCAAGCTTCGACCGCCCCGCAAGAACGCCGACGTGATCTTGTACAACACCATCGCCCGGAAGATCGCCGAGAAGAACGGGATCGCCATCGACGACCTCTACGCCTTCGCCGTGCCGCGCCTCAAGCAGATCCAGCGGCCCGCCAACGTGCACTTCACGCCAGAAGGCTCGCGCGTCCTTGCCCACAAGGTGGCGGCCAGCATCCTCGACGCCCTCGGCAAGCCGGATGAGGCTCGCAAGTTGCTCGGGCGCGTCGCCGAGACCGGCGCCGAGGTCAAGGCACCCGCTCCGGATCTCCTCGCCGTCGTCCGCGCCTACGCCGACGCGATGATCGCCAAGGGTCGCGATCGGTACGGCACGGTCCATTCGCCGCTATTCGCCGTCACGCTGAATCGCAAGACGATGGCCCTGCCGGAGGACGATACCCTCAAAGCGCTCCAGAACCTCAAGCGCGAGAGCTGGGGCATCCGCCCGCACGACCGGATGCTCACCGGTGCGAACCCGATGCACGACGAGAACCTGTACCAGGTGCTCTACGCCCTCGCCAAGCTCACGGGCAAGGAGAGGTACGGTGCCGAGGCCGACAAGGCCCTCACGTTCTTCTTCGAGAATTGCCAGAGCGACGCCACGGGCCTGATGGCCTGGGGTGAGCACATTGGCTGGGATTTCAACACCGACAAGATCATTGACAAGCCGGCCGGCATGACGCACGAGTACTTCCGCCCGTGGGTCCTCATGACGCGGTGCTTCGACCTCGCCCCCAAGGCCGCCCGACGGTTCGCCGCCGGCGTGTGGGCGCACCAGATCGGCGATCCGAAGACGGGCAATTTCTCCCGGCACGCCCGCTACGACAAGCACGGGCCGGGCAAGAACTCCGAGTACCCGCGGCACGGAGGCTTCTACATCCACACCTGGGCGACGGCCTATGAGCGGACCAAGGATCCGGTCTTCCTCAAGGCCATCGAGACGCTCGTGGACTACTTCGACGGCCGACGAAGCCCCAAGACCGACGCCATCCCCGCCGAGAGCAGCAAGCGATCGCAGGGCAAGATGATGTGGCCGCCCAGCAACGTCTCGCTGGCGATCGACCTCTGGGACGGCGCGGCGAAGGTGCCCGACCCGCTCGCCTCCAAGATGCGCAAGAGCGCCGCCCGCACGGATCAAGTCTTCCTCAAGCTGCCGCACGACGTGAGCCCGAAGGGCAAGGGGTTCGTCAAGATCGCCAACACGCACTCCGCGGATGCCAGGCAGTGGTCCGGCCGGAACGCCTATGCACGGATGTGGGCGACGGGCTACGGCGATCAGACCGAGGCGGCCATGGCCGACCTCTGCATGCTCCGCTATCGGCAGAACCGCGACGAGGGCTACAAAAAGCTGATCGTCGGTGCGGCCCGGCGGTATCTGAGCAGCGAGCCGAACATCGACTTTCCGGTCTATCCCGGCACGCTGGGCGACGTGATCCTGCTGATGCTTTCCGCGCGGGAGATCACCGGCGAGAACGTCTTCCTCGAGAGGGCCGAGGACTTCGCCCGTCGCGCGGTCTCGATGTTCGTCGACGATGTGTCGCCGCTGCCGAAGGCCAGCTCGAAGCACGACCACTACGAGGCCATCACCCGCGCCGACACGCTGATGATGTCCCTCTTGAAGCTCTGGGCGACGAAGCGCAAACCGGACGCGAAGCTCGAGCTCGTGTACACGGATCGCTGAGCGGCTGCCACGAGAGCACGCGACCCGGCGTCTTCGGAGCCGCATGCGTTGAGTGGGTGTCGAACCGAGAGTAGAACCTGACGCCTTTCAGAGCCGGGCCGTCCTCGGGCCGGTCCGTGATGCATTCCGTTGATGGTGGATCGGCCTGAGGACCCGGCTTCGCCAAGGCTACGCCGCGGAAACCAGGCCGGCTCTGAATGGGATGCTGCCCCTCAAGCCGTAGGAGAAATGAGATGTCGACCCTGACGTGTCTTCTCGCTGTTGTCCTGACCGGCGCCTCCGCCGACGCCGACCGCTTCCCCGCGGACCGGCTGTCTTCCTTCGACCAGTACGGCGGGTGGAAGGCCGTCCGCTTCGAGCCGGGGGAGTTCTTCCGAACCACGTTCGACGGCGAGCGCTGGTGGCTCGTCACGCCGGAAGGACATGCCTTCTTGTCGATCGGCGCGTGCGTCGTCGGCCCGCGGGGCAGCTACATCCGCGGCACGCGGATCTACCCCTACTACGACAACGTCCTCGCCAAGCACGGCGACGTGAAGACCTGGGCCAAGGCCACGCGCCGCCGGTTGCGCGCATGGGGCTTCAATACCAAGGCGTGTTGGTCGGGTGGCGAGGTGCAGGACATGCCCCGCGCCGACATCCTGAACTTCTGCGGCGGCGGAGGCACGTGGCTCGAAGGCCGCATGCCGGACTTCTTCGACCCGAACTTCGCCGCCCACGCCGAGAAGGTCGCGCGTCGAACCGCCGAGAGCAAGGACGACCCGTGGCTCATCGGCTGGTTCCTCGACAACGAGCTGGGCTGGGACCGCGATTGGCGGATGGCACCACACCTCTTCGTCCGCTATGCGAAGCTCCCCGCCAAGGCCCCGGGCAAGCGAGCGTGGCGCGATTTCCTGAAGGACCGCCACAAGACGTGTGAGGCGTTCAACAAGGTCTATCGCCCCTCGATCGAGGATTGGGACGCGCTCCTCGATGTCCGGGGGCTGCGCGTCCGGCAGGGGCAGGAAGACGCCGGCCTGGCCGACCGGCGAGGCTTCGTCCTGATGGCCGCACGAAAGTACTTCCAGACCTGCGTCGAGGCGATCCGCCGACACGACCCGAATCACCTCGTTCTCGGCTGCCGATTTGTGAGTTGGGTCGTGCCCCGCATGGTCGTCAAGGCCGCGGGGGAGTACTGCGACGTCGTCACGATCAACTTCTACGAGCTGGGCCCGATCGCCGAGCTGGCGTACGCGCGGTGGAGCCGATACTCCGACTACGTCCGCGGCCAGCCCGACATGAGCGGTTTCTATGAGTTGGCAGGCAAGCCGCTGCTGATCACCGAGTTCGGCTTCCGCTCCCGCGACAGCGGCCTGCCGAACACGTACCCGCCCGGCATCGTCGCCCAGCCGACGGTCGGCACGCAGAAGGAACGGGCCGAGCGCTTCACGCGATACGTCAATCAGTGGATGGGCAAGCCGTTCTTCGTCGGCTACCACTGGTTCCGCTGGATGGACGAGCCGAAGGAAGGTCGCTTTGACGGCGAGAACGGCAACTACGGGTTGGTCGATATCCGCGACGAGCCGTACGAGGAGTTCATCCAGCGGATCACGCCGGTGAACCAAGGAGTCTGGCAGCGGCACGTCGAAAGCGGGCCGACGAAGTGAAGCATCACTTGTGTTGAGGCAGAGCTTCGGGGGCGATCCAAGACCTCCGGGTCCGCGGCGTTTGCTCTCGTACCGCGTTTCACAAGTAGCACGACTATGGCAATGTCCATGCGTGCCACGGTTGTTGCCCG
>CAZKCX010000596.1:0-4610 GCA_964550865.1 uncultured Planctomycetales bacterium | reverse complement strand
CGTATATCGGATGCGGGATCAGCCTGCAGTTCCTGGCGATCATGCAGGTCATTCACCTGGTCTCCACGGCCCTGGTCGCCACGCAATGGGGGCGCCTGGCGGACCGGATCGGACACCGGACGGTGTACATCCTGGGGCGGCTGTTTGTGTTCACCACGGTCTTCTACTTCTTCATGGGACCGGAGAACTACTGGTACCTGCTGCCGATCCAGCTGGTGCTCCAGAGCATTCTTATGTCCGGTGTGCCCGTGGCGATGCAGAACCTGATGATCGGCAACGCGCCGGACGACGAACGTGAGTACTACGTCTCGACCTTCCACGCGGTCATCGCGGCGGCCGGTGCCCTCGGTCCGTGGATGGGAGGCATGTTGGCGGATGCGATGCCGGTCGTGGCGATCGAGCTTCCGCACGGCCAGCCGGCGTGCTACCTGCACATCCTGCTCGTTGCCCAATACGCGGGTACGCTTCTGAACCTGCCGCTGATGACCCGTATTCAGGACGTCCGTGGGGAACGGCTGCTTCCCTGGTTCGCGCGCATGCTGAGCGGGGGGCTGTTCCGAACGATGTGGAATATCGGTGCCATCACGGACTCGGCGAGCCCGTCGCGACGGGCTCGCGCGTTGCGCGGCGTCCGCCATCAGGACGGCAACGTCGTCCTGAACGACGTCGCCGAAGCCCTGGAGGATCCGGATCCCGGCGTGCGTCGGGAGGCCTTGTTGGCGCTGGGACGCATTGGCACGCCGGAGGCGATCGAACTGTTGATGTGGCAACTCCACGAGCCGGACAGGGAGACGCGGACGGTTTCGGCGGAGGCGCTCGGGGAAACGAAGCGCCAGGAAGGGACCATGCCGCTCGTCCATGCGTTGCACGATGCCGATGGAGAGGTCCGTCGGGCGGCGGCTCGCGCACTGGGGAATCTGGCGGATCAACGCGCGTCCGATCAATTGCTGGACCTGCTCAACAGCGAGGAGGATGCCGAGGTCCTCGTCGGGGTCTCGTCGGCGCTGTCGAGGATTCGGGAGTTCCGTGCCTGTCGACAGATGCTGCACATGGCGCTGAAGAACAGGAATCGGATGGTCCGGCTGCATATCATCGTCGCCATGGGCGACCTGCTTGGGCCGCCCGGAAAGTTCTACCGTCGGTGGCGTCAGGAACAGAGCGTGGCGGGGATTACGTCGGCCAGGTTGGGGCGTCGGCTTCGCGCGCAGGCGAAGGCGTTGCTTCGATTGCGCGGTCGGCCGCTCCCGGCGCCGATGCGCAGAGATCTGCTCCGCAGCCTGGACCGAGAGCTGACGCGCTACGTCGAGGCGAGCCAGTCTCAGGAATGGACGGAGGCGCTTCTTGCACTACGGGCCCTGTCCATCCGATTCCTGGAGCTTCGCTATGACTACAAGGGCGACGAGCAGCACGCGCTGCAGTTCATCACCGCGATTGATCCGCACCAGGCCGAACGCTATTGGCTCATCGATTTCCTGCTTCACGCGCATGCCTCGGATGTGAATCCCGAAGCCCCTTGGGACGGTCTGACACTCCTGGCGTGCTGGGCATTGGTTCACGGCCAGCCGCCGACGTAGTGCGGCAGGACGAAGGACGCCGTGTGCGGAAGAATTCTTCGGGGGCAACAGGCGATGCGAGGGGCGACCTGCGCGGGGGTCGGACGCCCATACACTTCTTTACAAATCTCCATTTGGCAGGGGTTTGGCGAACCGCGTGGAGGCAAGACGCTCGTAAGTGAAACCTCGATAAGCTAATGGTGCGCAAGATTTATGCGGGTTCTTTCAAGAAATGTACTTGCCTTTTCATGAAGATGGGTTATACTAGGTTAGTAGCTACTAGCCAGTAGCCGCTGCATGACATACTTGGGCCGTAACTCCTCCAACGTATAGGCCCAAGGTTAGCCTCCAATCCCTCAGACGCGGGCCCGCTCCTTCCACCCGCTGTGAATTCCCCATGGGCCCGCTTTTTTATGCGCCCAGCTTGCTTACCCGTGACCGGCTCCGGGCACGTTGGGGTTTGCCCGCCCCCGCGGAGCGGAAGACAGCCGACGACGAGCTCAACCGAGGAATTCGCGGGCCCAGCGCTCCAGCATCAGCAGCGCCCACAGTTGGCTTTCGAGCCATCGTCCATGAGCCTGATGCCGGTTCCAGAGCCGGCGGACCTCCGTGGTGTCGATCCAGTCGCGGACACGAGACGATCCCACCAGAACCGTGTCCTCGAACATGGCGCGGAGGGGCCCGCGAAACCACGCGGCCAGCGGCATGGAGAAGCCCATCTTGGGGCGGTCGACGATGTCGGCGCCTACCTTGGGCCGGACCGTCTCCTTGAAGAGGTACTTCCCCTGCCCGTGGCGGAGCTTGAGGGTCGCCGGGATGCGGGCCATGAACTCCATGAAGACGTGGTCGAGGATGGGAACGCGGACCTCGAGACTAACGGCCATGCTGGCGCGGTCGACCTTGCAGAGGATGTCGTCGACGAGGTAGGTCTTGATGTCGACGTAGAGGCTGCGCGTGAGCGGATCGGCATCTGGCGCGCTTCGGTAGTGGTGTTCAAAGACCGTAAACGAGTCGTAATCGCCGACGGCGCTTCTCGCATCGGCCGACAGGAGACGACGGGTCGTCGTGCCTTGCTCGAAGGCCATGCTCTCGAAGTGAGCGCGTTCCGGACTCATGGGGCTCAGCAGCGCGAGCTTCGAGCGGAATCGCAGGAACCAGGGCAGCCAGTCGGGACTGGGGTAGAGACGGGCGAGGGGGGCGAAGAGGAAGCGTTGCAGCGGAGAGGGCACGAGGGAGCGGATCCGTCTCTGCCGCGCGAGGTCCCGGTAACGGCGGTAGCCCGCCATGTTCTCGTCGCCCCCGTCGCCGGAGAGTGCGACGGTGACGTTCTGGCGGGCCATCTTGCTGACGTAGTAGGTGGGTACGGCACTGTGGTCGGCAAAGGGCTCGTCGTAATGGTGGGTGAGCCGTTCCACGACATCGACGGCGTCGGGTTGGACGATGTAGCGGTGGTGCTCGGTCTCGAAGCGTTTGGCGATCCGATCGGCGTGGGGCAGCTCGTTGAACCGCTCCTCCTGGAATCCAATGCTGTTGGTGACGACGGGACGGTCCGACCGTTCCGCCATGGCCGCGACGACGGAGCTGCTATCGACGCCGCCGCTGAGAAATGCGCCCAGCGGGACGTCGGCCACGAGCCGCATCTCGACCGCGTCCGAAAGGTGTTGCCAGAACCGCCTCCGAAGGGAAGCTTCGTCCTCCTCGAGAGAAGCGTCGAAGGCGAGGTCCCAGTATTGCCGCGTTCGGATAGCACCGTTCTCAAAGAGGAGGACATGTCCGGCCGGGAGCTTCTCGATGCCGCGAAACATGCTCTTGGGGGCGGGGACGTAGTAGAGCGTGAGGTAGTCGAGCAGTGCCTGCGGGTTGATCTCTCGAGGGACCGCGGGGGCGGCAAGGATGGCCTTGATCTCGGAGCCGAAGACGAGGCGGCGCCCGTCGGAATGGACATAGAGCGGTTTGATGCCGATTCGGTCCCGCGCGAGTAGGAGGCGGCGGCGCGGCTCGTCCCAGATCGCCAGCGCGAACATGCCCCGGAGTCGGTCGACGCAGTCCGGTCCCATCTCCTCGTACAAGTGGACGATGACCTCGGTGTCGGTGTGCGTGGCGAACCGGTGGCCCTTGGTTGCGAGCTCGGCACGGAGCTCGCGGAAGTTGTAGACCTCGCCGTTGTAGGCGATCCAGACGGAGCCGTCCTCATTGCTCATGGGTTGATGCCCGCCGGCGAGGTCGATGATGCTCAGGCGGGTGTGGCCTAGAACCGCGTGGGAGAAGGCCTGCGCACCGCGATCATCGGGGCCGCGATGACGAAGGGTATCGAGCATCGCGTCGATGGCGGCGCGATCGCCGTCGGCGAGTCCCTCGGCGTCCACGACTCCCGCGATGCCGCACATGCTGCCTCCTTGCACCATCAACGTAGACGGATCGAACGACCATTGCAACGGGGAAGTCCGCAGCATGATACGTGCGGCAACGGAATGTAGGATGCAGGCGTGTCATCCAAAAGGGGCAGCGGATAGAGTACGCTCGACACACGAGGTGCCCCGCTGTAGCCAGAGCGGGGTCGACCCTCCACGGAAAGGACTTCTCATGGAGCAGAACGAGCAGGACACCGCCCTCATGTCGCAGGTGCTTCTCGTGCATCACGCGACGCTTTCGGTCCTCGAGCAGAAGGCCAACCCCAAGATGCTGCTCGATACGCTGAAGCTCATCGTTGAAGTGGCCAAGGGGGAACAGACCCTCTCCGAGGGGCAGGGGGAGTTGAGCCTTGGGGGGCTTCGAGACGCGTACCAGGAGAAGTTCGGCGAGGGTTTTGAGGCGTGGGTGGCCGAACAGCGCAGGCTCGAGCGCGAATCCGCTCAGGCGATCGCGAACGCCTTTGCCCGTCTCTTCTGGGGAGAGTCCTGAAGCTGACGGCGCTGTGACGCGAGCCGAGACGCGTGCTCAGGCCGAACCATGCTTGACGCGGAGCTTGGCGATGGCGTCGTTGGCCCCGTGAAGATAGGCCTCGCGCGGCATGAGGGGCTCCCCGATCTGCTGGAGCAGCGATTCCGGGACGCGGCC
>CAZKCX010000595.1:0-4644 GCA_964550865.1 uncultured Planctomycetales bacterium | reverse complement strand
CCTGTGGAGAAGATAGACTGGTCGCCTCGGAGTCGCCATCCACATCAGCATTCTACTAGGCCCTCGGAACACCCGTGTGCCGGAGTGACTCGATGGCCCGCAGAAGAAAACCAGGCACACCCGGCAAGACCACAATTCCCCAGGAAATCGTTGAGGGCACTACTGAACGACTGATGAGGGCCTTTGCCAAAACCGGTCCCGCAATCAAGGCTGATTTGGTGGTGACCGCACAGCAGAAGTATCTCTACCTGGAAACGGTCGAACGGCCTTGGGAGCGGCTGCCCGGCGTAAGCGAGCCACGGTACGGAAAAGCCCGAGGTCCACGACACAAACCGCTGGGCCGAATGGTTTGGACGGGTGATCCAGAACGATGGAAGCTTCAGGCGTACCTATGGGAAAAAGAGACGTGGGACGAAAAGAACGAAGCCGGTAACCACGGGGGAACGCCCGAAGAGTGTATGATCGAAGCGACCTTGTGATGGTTGTCCTCACACCGCCCAATCCTTATACAGCAGCTCGGCCTGCTCAAGGACGGTCTGAGTGGCCTTCTCCTGCTTGTCGGGCGGGTAGATAGCTTCTTACTCTCTCCTACAAATCAAACCCCGCGCCATGCTTCTCCAGCCATGCCATGCTTTACAGCAACACGATTCGTCTATGCCGTCGCCGCATCGCCTTCCAGAATCCGCCGCTCCAATCCATGACGACAATGACCTTCCACTCCTTCGGAAGGGCATTCAGCACGGCCTCGACCATCCTTGAGCCGTACCCCTTCACGGCGGATGTGATCTCGTAGAACTGGATTTCCTCACGGTCTTCTTCCAGGATCAGCGAAACCCCGACGGCAGTGGGATGTCCTGGCTTGGTGACTGGAAGCATCTGGGCTCCACAAGATTCGCTCGACGCCTGGAGGAAACCTGTGGTTACTCTCACGAATCGTACGCATCGATCCCGGCAAGATTGTCCGCGATTCCCTTGACGACCGGATGAAGGGGCCGTGCCTGCTTGCTGACGATGACATGTGCTTTCTCGCTTGCACAATCATGGTCAGTCCTGGTCTTCGTCATTGTTCCTCGTCCCAGTCCACGTGCTGCGGAGGGCTTTCGCCCACGCGCTTGATGACCTTCGGGCACTTCCCGCGCCTCGCCGTCTCCTCGACTTCCACGACGTTGATCTGGTGCCACCAGTCGTCGCCGAAGTCGAACCAGTAACCAAAGGCATCGTACTTCTTAAGGCCAACCGAGCCGATGGATGTGCACGTCACGTCGCCCGCTGCTCTTGGAGTCTCGGGCATCGAATTCTCGAACACGCCGGACAACACGTACCTTCGCGCCTTCGGGTCCATCGGCCCCTTCCCGCCGACCTGGAACTCGTACATGTGCTCGTCCTCGCGGTCGAAGGCGTCGAAGATCGCGTCGTGCAGGTCTTCCAGCGTCTGGTACCCGCGAATCTGCATGGTTCGGCAGACGACCTTGTTCTTCTTGATGAACTTCTCGGTCATGGGACCGCTGGTGATGCAGACCTCTAGCGTGAAGAGGCGGTCGTCCTGCCTTGCCCATCCCTGTGCCGGTTGTTTGCGCTTCGCCATGTCGCAGCCCTTTCACAGCCCGCCTTAGTCATCCGGTCCCCGGTGCGAGGTCGCGTCCTCGTCCACCCAGTCCTCCTCGGTGTAGGACATGCCCTTGCGCCCGGGCACCTTGCGAGTTGGACCAGGCCGATACAGCAGGCAGTTCTTCGGGCCGTAGCAGAATGTCTCGAACCGATACTTCTTCTGAGACGGGTTCCAGTGGTCGACGATCATCTCGACCGGCATCCGGCAGCCCCAGATGCAGACCGTGCACTTGGCCTCGTAGGTCCTGGCATCCAGGCGGCGATGCCCGCGCCCCCGGTAAGTCGGCAGGTCAGGCGGCACGCCGAGGAACGGCGGCCCGGCGGGCGGCTCGCCTTCGGCGTCCTTTACCACCTTCAAGCCGCTCGTCTTGTAGAACCCGGCCGCCTCCAGTCGCGGGTCGTCGACCGGGGCCGATTGGCCGCTCAATTCCATTCCCGTGCGAAAGTGGTGTTTGTCATGCGCGGCCTTGCCGACCGCGATCAGGAACTCGCCGATCTCCTCCCCACACGTCCCACTGACGCGGAGCACGTACCCCTGGTAACTGTGCTGCCGCTCGTCGAACGACCGCAGCAGGCGGATGCGGGGCTGAACGCCCACGAGCCGTCCGGCCCAAGGTATCTTCTCGGGTTTGGACCTTGCTTGTGCCATCAGATGAGCTTCGCTCCCTGCTACCCGCCGTCATCCAGCCGCAGGCCGACCTTCTCCGCGAGCTGACGGAAAACCGATGATGACGCATGGTTAGCTCCAGGCCCATCATACCAACCCGGTTCCGGGTTTCGAGTGATCAGGAACAGGAAAGCAGGCAGGCGTTGCTCACCCCACCTTCAGCAAGCCCAACCCGAAGTCGATCTTGCTGGGTTCGGCAACGAGACGCACGCGTGCCGGCGCGTTACTACGACACAGCGGCCAGTCTATTCGTTGCGCCTGGCCGCTGCCGCTGGGGGAGGTAGCAAGATGGAATCGATCAGAACGCTCATCCTGGAATACATGGATGGCAACGGCGCAAGCCACATCCGAGAGGTACATGTCGAGATTCTCAAGTGCAAGCCCGAAACGCCCGAGCACACGATTCGGGCGAGGTTGTCAGAGGCTGTCACAAATGGGTTGCTGAGCCGACTCGGTGACGGCTTCTACGATGTATACGCCGAAGACGAGGACATGACGTCGGTCGTTTCGTACCCGACGCGGTGCGCGCTGTGGGGTGAAGGACGATTCAGGGGCAACTGCGATGGCCGGCTGTTCAAGAATCTCGTCCTTCGATATGGGGCGCGCACCGTGGCGGACCCGATGTTGGGGTCGGGTACTACGCGGGACGTTGTCGAAGGCCTGAACAAGTACAGGAAGAAGGGCATCCGGTACTGGGGTTCGGACCTCAGCCAAGGCTTCGACCTCACGCGAGAGGCGATTTCCGGAACGTTCGACCTCGTCTTCATTCATCCGCCGTACTGGAACATCGTCCGGTACAGCGACAGGCCAGGAGACCTGAGCAGCTGCGAGACCTACGAGCAGTTCCGCGAGATGCTGATGGTCTGCCTGAGACGATGCTATGACGCGCTGGCGCCCGGAGGCCGATTGGCTGTCCTGATCGGCGATGTCCGGCGCAAAGGCAGGTACACAGCCCTCATCAAGGACGTCCTGAACTTCCCGCATGGCGAGATTCGGAGCGTCATCATCAAGGTCCAGCACAACTGCATGAGCGACCGCAAGCAGTACGGGAAGCTCGAAGACCCGCCAATCAAGCATGAGTACTGTGTTGTCTTCAGGAAGCCAGTCGCGAGCGACGTTTGCAGGGGAAGCCCGCTCATCATCTCAGGATAGCTCACACAGAATAGGACGACCGCCTCTTTCCACGGTCGAAAAGAGGCGGTTCGCAAAGACGAGCTGTTTCGGAGGTGGTGTGAATGGCACCTATGAAGAAGTTCAGAGCGGGTACGATATCGTGCGCATTGTGGGAAAACCAAGCGACGGTGAGCGGCAGGACGGTGACGATGCTCAAGGACTAGGTGGCATGTTGCACCTCTTCATTAAAGGTTGTGACGACCTCAGAGAATCGCCGTCGCTTGGATAATTCACTCCCCTGGCATTTGACCGGCGCGTCGTCCCCCACGGGCTCGTACAGATGCTGGTTCTCGTTGTACGCGCGAGCACTGAGCAGGCCTTTCCGGCGCCAGATCTTAACCGTGTCGCGGGACACACTGAGTCGGGTGGCCATCTCGGACACGGTCAGCATGCCCTTCTCCCGCAGACGGTCATATCGGGTCTTGATGCGATAGGTGCGGCGGATGTTGCCAACCAACAGCGTCGTAAAGGGCACACCTCCTCCTGTTTGCCACCCTCGACGGTTGAGTTCCGACGCGATTTGCCCCTCGGTGTGATCGTCGAGTAGCTGGTCGATGGCAGCCAGCACCTGAGGGCTCGTCTTTCTCGCCTCACCCCAACCCAATGGCAACGGTAACGTGAGCGTCCGTGTCGTACCACCCCTAAAGCGGACGTGGGCCGTGATCTGTTCAGTCCGGATCAGCGTAACATCTTCGATCATCAGGCGGACCATCCGCTTGCGTTCACGATCCGGTGTCTTCGGATCGCGCCACAGCTTGGGAAAATCTGTGGCCAACGATAGGATCTGGGCCTTGCTCTCGTCGTCAAGTACCGCGCGGTCCGCTTGACGCTGTTGTTCATACTGCTCTTGTGCTTCTGTTAAGCCGCGCAGCTTATCGTTCCAATCGGCTTCGAGAGCGTCGGCGACCAACCGGTTGTTGGGATCAACCTGCATGTAACGATGCCGGGCAAGATCGGCTTCATACTGGGCTCGCTCAACCTGCTGCTTCCGTAGTCCGTCAGCCTCTTCAAGACGTGACTCCAATTCCTCCTGGACCGCGAACGCGACCTCAAGCGTCATCGGCTCGATCATCTGGATGAGTAGCTCACCAATGGCTTCATCGATGCCGGCCCCAGGGACGCTCTGACAGATTCGCTTGGATGTCACGGGGCGGGTCAAAGTGTACCACCGGTGGGCGGGTCAAAACCGGCCAGTT
>CAZKCX010000594.1:0-4647 GCA_964550865.1 uncultured Planctomycetales bacterium | reverse complement strand
CTCAAGGCGGGAACGTGGTCGAGCTTAAGGGAACCGCCCTCATCAGCCCGGTCGGGATGCTCGAGCCTCTCATGAACCCGACGGAAGAGCTGAGGGATACGGGCCCCTACGATCTGGACCTAAGCGGCACGCTCGTGTTCACCTCACCCAATGAGGTCCGGCTGACGTTGGTCTTCGACGCCGTCGCGCCGATCATCGACGATCCGATCCTGATCGAAGGTCAAGTGACCGGCACCGTTGTGGCCAACGCCGTCATCCCCGAGTATACGACGCTGAGCCTGAGGGTCGTCAACGAGCGGTGGGGCACTGTGGATATCAACCCGAATCAGCTCGAATACCTCGACCCGAATACGATCGTCACGCTGACGGCGCAGCCCGACGAAGACAGGGTCTTCAAGAGGTGGAAGGTTTTCGACCCGAACCACCCCGGCGACGCCAACCACATGGCCACCGATGGGAATAACCCCCTCCATCTCCAGATGGATGCGGATTGGGAGGTGGTGGCCGTCTTTGGATGCGGCAGCGACGTGGGAGAGATCTTGCCGCTGTCGATCGTGGGTCTCGGCTTGTTCGGCCTCATCGGCCGCCGTTTGGGAAGACGACGTTGAGACAGGCTCGCGATGAGCGTCGACTCGGCGCTCGGGCCTTTGTACTGAGCGGCCGCCAAAGGAAACGCAGCCTTCGGACAAGCCAACGACCTTCCAAGCGGGTCTCGATCCCAAACTGGGTTGCGTGTCGAAAGGGGTCCACACGATGAAGTCCAGCACCGTCTCGATCGCTTTGATCGTTCTGTCGGTTTGCCTGATCCCGGCCGTGGCCAGGAGCGCAGAGCGCGCGGAAGCCGGACCCGCCAAGGTCAGCCGTCCCTTCAAGTACTCGGGCTACACGAAGCCGGAGTTCAAAGGTTCGAGGCGTTTCAGCACCTACGTGCCGATGTCGGATGGGGTGAAGCTTGCCATCGACGTGCTCGTGCCGACGAAGGGACCCGATCGCAAACGCTTCCCTGTCGTCCTGCAATACACGCCATACCAACGAAGTCAGATCGATCCGAAAACCGGTCGCGTTGCCGGGGCGATGGAGAAGGTCTTCAGCCACTACTTGACCTCGCACGGGTACGCACTGGTGATGGCGGACATGCGCGGTACGGGCGCATCGACGGGATGGCTCCTGGACTTCATGCCCCGAATTGCGGCGGATGGCGGCGAACTGGTCGACTGGATCGCACGACAGCTCTGGTGCGACGGCAACGTCGGAATGATGGGGGGATCGTACCTCGGCTGGTCGCAGATCGCCACGGCCGGCCAGCAGCCCAAGGCCCTCAAGGTCATCATCCCCGCGGTCGTTCCGCTCGACGGCTATACCGGTGAGGTCTACCCCGGTGGGATCCACGCCCAGGGGATGGTCAAGCGCTGGGCCGGCAAGATGTACTATAGCCTGCGCAACTACTACCGACCCGAAAAGGACGACCTGCCGACCACACCCGTGGTCGACGAGGATGAGGACGGGGAACTCGCCGACGAGATCCCGCTTGACGTCAACGGCAACGGGACGTTCCTTGACGATGGGTTTCCACCCAAGTACGCCGACGGGCAGGAACGCGAGCACATATACTACCTGGCCACGAAAGATCACGAGAAGGACTACGGCCTGGAGACCTGGGCGCCTAAGGGGATGTTCATCGACGGAGAAACCCCGCTGGGCCTTACGGCCTACGACCTCAGTCCGAGTGCCCACGTGCCGGGGGTGATGAAGTCGGGCATTGCGGTGCACAACGTCGGCGGTTGGTTCGACGGCTTCACGCGCGGGACGTTCGAGCTCTTCTGTACGATGCGAAAGACGAACCCGTCGCGGATCATCATCGCCCCCGCCTATCACGACATCCTCGGCGGACCGTTCTGGGCGTACTTCCGCGAAAACACGTTCTTCGTCACGCAGCAGATCCTGGCAGAGCTGCGGCGCATCTGCGATCACCACCTGAAGGGGATCGAGAACGGCATCGACGCCGAGCCGCCCATCTACATCTACGTGATGCACGGTGGCGGGTGGCGGTTTGAGAACGAGTGGCCGCTCAAACGCCGGGTGCCGACCAAATACCTGCTCGGCCCCGAACACAGCCTGGTGACGCAGCCAGGTTCCGAGGGGGCGGATTCCTACAAGGCCGATTTCACCCACGATTCACGGTACGGAGACAATCGTGGGAATCGCATGCTTTCGCTGGCAGGCGGTACGCCCAACGCCCTGCCGATCCGCACCGAAAAGGACAAGCAGTGCCTTTGCTATACCTCCGCGCCGATGGCCCAGGACATTGAGGTCACGGGCCACCCACTCGTGCGACTGCACGTTTCGTCGACGGCCGCCCATGGAGACGTCTTCGCCTACGTGGAGGACGTCGATCCCAAGGGCAAGGTGATCCTGGTCAGCGAGGGGCAACTCCGTGCGGGATTCGCCAAGCTGCATGAAAACGACATGATGATCTTCGGTGGAAAACGGAAGATCGAGGTACTGCCCGAATTGCCGTGGCACGGCTACGAGAAGGATCACTATGTCGACGGCATCTTGGCCGACGGGAAGATCGTCGAGCTGGTCTTCGATCTTCAGCCTACGGCGTGGGTCTTCCGAAAGGGACATCGGATCCGGCTGGCGATCGCGTGCGCCGACCATCCGACGTTTCGCCTGCATCCGAAATTGAGCCCGGCCGACAAACCGAACGCCAAGGAGAACATCGTCCCGACGATCACCGTGCACCGAACCTCCACGCACCGCTCCCACGTCGAGCTGCCGGTCATCCCGAGCAACTGACGGGACGCCAGACAGAACAGCGTACGGAACAAGACCTGGCCCCCCAGGTCCCCCTCGATCTCCATGGGGGAAACCCATGAAGGCCACAGATCGGGTTTGGCTCATTTCGCCGACGCTCGGCGGTGCTCGGGCGTGTTGGGCACCCGCTCGATCATCTCGTTCGGCGCGCCGGGACGCTTCTTCAGGGTAAACCCGTCGTAGGCCTGACCGGTGGCCGTGCGCGCCTCGTAGCGAAGGACCGGCCCATCGATTGCGATGATCTGGTAGAGTTGCGTGTCCTCCGCCACGCGCCGCATCTCCGCGCGCGGCTCCCGGTCCAGATCGTACATCTTCGGGCCGCCCACCGAGACGACGTAGACCGTTCCCGCCGACGCAGACCGCCAGTTCGTTCCCTCCGCTGCGTTGGCCTCCGCGCCCAGTAGACCGGTACGTCCGTACGTGTGATCGTGACCGGTCAGCACCAGATCCACGCGATGGCGGTCAAAGACGGGCTTCCAGGTCCTGCGAAGCACGGGGTTGTCCCTCCCCTCGGCCAACGAGAAGACCGGGTGATGAAACGTGACCACGGTCCAGGTCCGGTCGTTCCTCGAGAGCACCTGCTCCAACCAAGCCTTCTGCTCCACCTGGCGCTCGTTGGAATTCAACGAGACAATGCGGAGGTTCTGATAGTCAAGGTAGTATGCCGTCTCCTCGAGCCCCGTCGGACCGTTGGCCGGAAAGGTAAACTGGGCCGCCCAGTGGCGCGACAGCCTGCGGACCCTGTGCCCGTCCGATCGCTTCTCCGAGACGTACTCATGATTGCCGGGTGTCGCCACCACGGGGATCATGCCGTTGAGCCAAGCCCCCGCCCCGAACCATTCGCCCCACTCGGCGTCTCGCTCGCCGCGGTTGACCAGGTCGCCTGCGTGCAGCGTGAACGCGGCCCTCGGCGCGTCCGACCACGCCTCGCGAACCACGCGAGACCACATACTGCGAATATCGTTCTGCGCGTCCCCGAAGTAGATAAAGGAGAACGGTTCGGGCGACGAACCCGCGGTACGAAACTGAAACCACTCGCTGAAGTTTTTCCCGTCGCCGACGCGATATACGTACTTCGTGGCGGGCTTCAACCCCTTGAACTCCACCGCATGGACATGGCAAGTGGACAGATCAGACTTGAACGGCCGTGTCACCGCATCCACGCGACGCTTGTGCTTGAGGAATCCCGGGCCGCTTCCGGCCGGTGCGATCTCCGCATGGGCCCGCTTGACCTGCGTCGAGGTTCGCCATGTGACCGCCCGGCTGGTCGCCGCGTCGCCGAGCCAACTGAGCACGATCCGATCCGGCATGGCCATAGGCTGATACAACACCGAATCCGAGACTCGCGGCGGCGGGTCGACCTCCCCAGCCGAATCGTGCGCGAAGACGATCGAACTCGAGCACAGCATCCAGATCACAGCCGCCAAGGCCGTCGGCGACGACCATCGAAGGAAGCCGCACCCTGTTCCATGGTACGACACGTCCCTGGCAGGAAGGCTACTCCCCTGGGAAACCGCAACATGCGGATCGGTCATTTCACTTTCTCCTCTACAACCGCCATGCCATCGGAAGGCTTATATGCCTACGCGTTGGATGTCTCAGAACGGTCGCTTGAGGCACGAAGTTGGAGATTCACGGCCTGCTTGAGATAGCCTGCGTGGCCCGGTGGGGTGCGGGCACCTTCTGACATCTGACTGCGATGGCCGCTGATCGACAATGCCCTTAAGGAGCTTTTGGAAGCGAAGATGGGCCCCGAGCTCTGTGCGGGGACACCGGGGGCGCGAGTCTCGTCAGGGCCGGAGGCCCGGTGGAACATAGCCCAGGGCGATG
>CAZKCX010000593.1:0-4651 GCA_964550865.1 uncultured Planctomycetales bacterium | reverse complement strand
TCGTGAGCACGTGGACGATCATCACGGACCGCAAACGCCATCGTGTTTCGCGATTGATCGGCAATTGATGCAAGGCACGCCTCCTTGATAGTGCGGATGCCCTGGACTGTGCCCAGTCCCTCTTCGTGCCCAGAGTTGATTCTCCTAGGGCATCTCCTCAGTGGGAAGCCCGTGGCCCCCATTGTACACGCTTTCGACTAAGGGAGAACCCGTTGGAGAGCCGATCCGCCTGCTCGCGATGCGGGCAACTTCTGACATCTGACTGCGATGGCCGCTGATCGACAATGCCCTCGAGCAGCTTTTCGAAGTGAGGATGGGTCCCGACCTCTGCGCGGGGACACCAGCGGCGCGCGTCTCGTCAGGGCCGGAGGCCCGGTGGAACATAGCCCAGGGCGAAGCGAAGCGAGCCCTGGGAAACGAGGCGAGGGGGTTCGATAGCCCTCGAAGAGGGCGACGGAATGCTACAAACCTCCGCCCCTCCGGGGCGATCGGCACGGCGCGTCCTTCCTGGGCCGATCCACTCTTCCTAAGGGCGATTCATCCTTCCCGACCTGTCCCCGCCTGATTCGTCATGCACCCGAGTAAGGCCTCGACCGCCGGACCTTGCAGCGAGAGGTGCGTGTGTCAGAATACGTGGGGAGATCCGATACCCATTGCACTTCGGCTTCGGCATCGGTGTGCCGTCTGTCTGGTCCGAGCGGAGGAATTCAGGGGATACGTCTATGCAACGGTTCACTGGGAATACGACTTGGGCGCTCTGTGCTGTGTGGATCTGGTCGGCCACCGCCCAGGCCGGCAAGGTCGGCACGCCGTTGCCGTACCAAGATCACGAACTGCCGCATGAGAACAAGTCGCACAAGGAAGTCGTCACGAGCGCCCGGCACGCGTATCGCATCGAGATGGGCGGCACGGTCCATATCGACCGTGCGATGACGCGTCATTGCGGCACATGGCACATCGGTTGGCAGCCGAACGAATCGCTGACGATCGACAACGTGGGTTCCGTTCCGGTCGAGAACGTCAAGGTCATCGTCAACGATCGCGGCGATTGGTATACGCTCGACAGCTTGATGGCCGAGGCGATCGGATCGGCCAAGACCCCGCAGGAGAAGGTCTACGCCATCTGGGACTTCGCCCGCTCGAACCGGCATCACGACGACCCGATTTACGAGGGGCCCTGGGGCGACGAGCTCCACGACCCCGTCAAGATGCTGGCGATGTACGGGGCCGGTCTCTGCGACGACTCCGGTTCGTTCGGCGGGAGCATGTACCTGACGGCCGGGTTCGATGATCCGAAGCCCTTCGTGCGCTGCCTGCACGGCCACATGATGGTTGAGGTCTTCTCCGGCGGCCGGTGGCAGTTCATGGACATCGACGAGAACGTCTTCTACCTGGATCGGGAGAATGAGCTGCCCGTGGGCGGCGACGCGATCGTTCGGGACAGCGACCTGGCGCATCGCGAGGTCCACTATGGACCGATCTTCGGGAGCTGGCAGACGTCGTATTCGGCGGCGTCACTATTCGGCCGCGACGACGGCAAGACCCAGCGATTCGCGCGTGGCTACAAGATCCGCGTCTGCCTGAGGCCGCGGGAACGGATCGAGTATCGTTGGGACAATGTGGGCAAGTGGTCGATGCGTCTGCCCACGCGCGGACGACGTTTCGTCGGCAACTCGCGGAAGATCTATGAGCCGTTACTGAGGGGACCGAAGGCCGGCGCCGAGGAGATCAAGCATGTATCCTTCGGGCAGGTCGGCGGCAAGGATGTGGTCCAGGGCGACGACGCGGGCGGAGAGTTGGTCTACCGGATGCCGAGCACGTGGACGCTTTGCGGCGGGCGCGTCACGGCGAGTTTCCGGCTGCGCGGTGCGTCGGACAGGGTCAGCATCGAGGCCTGGGCGAAGGATAACGTCAAGCTCGCCGAGCGACGCCTCAAGACCCAGCCGGTCAAGGTGTGGGAGGCGAGCGGGCCGGGTCTCAAGCAGGCCGACGTCGAGATCGACAAGGCGATCGCGGTGACACAGGGGCGACCGGAGAAGGAGATCTTCGTTTGCGTTCGGCTCGCCTCGGCAAGCGGGAAGGGCGGGGCGGCGCTGACGAATCTGACGATTCGCGGCGACATCATGGTCTCGCCGATCTTCCTGCCGCGGCTGAAGCTCGGCGCGAACAAGGTCGTCTACACCGACGAGACCGACAAGCCCGGCAAGAAGGTGGAGATCGCGTATCGCTGGCGCGAGACGACCGCCACCAAGCCGCTGCCGGCGCCGAAGCTGGTCTACCCCGCCGACAAGCAGACGGTCCGCGACGACGTGTTGACGTACAAGTGGGAGCCGGTGGCCGGGGCGAAGGCCTATCACATCTTCGTCTCGCGTGATCCTCAGCTGCGGTATCCGTATCGGCCGAGCCTCGACATCGTCTGGGACAAGGGCAGCGAGTACGCGATTCCCTTCTGGGGAATCTATGCACCGCGCACGACGTACTACTGGAAGGTACGAACGCAAAACGACAAGGGCATCTGGGGCGACTGGTCGAAGGTGCAGACGTTCACGTGGAAGGGCCCGCGTGTGCCGATCGACGTGAAGCTCACGGAGGAGAACGGGGACTTCACGCTCTCGTGGAGCCCCAACCCCCGCGGCGAGAGGCCGGTAGCGTATGAGGTCTTCGGCGGCGACATCAAGGGCTTCAGCGTGCACAAGGAGCCGTACGACGTGCCGAAGCTGGGTCGGGTGCCGTCGAACTTCCTCGGCAAGACGACGGCCACACGGATGATGGTGGCCGGTCCGAGCGTGGGCGCCGAGCCTCCGGACGACGCGTCCAACCCAGGCAACTTGAACCGCTGCTATTACCGGGTGGTGGCGATCGACGGGAAGGGCACGCGGAGCGGCTGCAGCGACTACGCCGAGATGCCGCATCCGCACGTCTGGTCCAGGCCCGTGGGGGATGCTCGCGTGGGGCAGCCCTATCGCTACGTCCCGAAGGTGATCCGCGACATGGGCGACCTCCAGCACCGGTACGAGATCGGCAACGGGTTCTGGGAGCAGGAGCAGCTCACGTTTTCGCTCGGCGCCGGGCCGGAGTGGCTCAAGGTCGATCCGAAGACGGGCACGATCACCGGGATGCCGCCGCCGGGTAGCGCGGGGGCGCACAAGGTCGTGCTCAAGGTCACCGCGACGTTCCGCAAGCGGACGGGCAAGGACACGTTCACGAAGGATCTGCCGCCCCGTCAGGCCGAGCAGGCGTTTGCGTTGCGGGTAGCTCGGTGACGACCCTATTCGGATTCTGGCGGTGCTCCAGGAGCCGAACGATGGAAGAGCGTGAGAAGCTGCTTCGAAAGATGCACGCAATGAAGCGTTTCACGCGAAGGGAGACAGAAGGCCCTGGCCGGTCGCGCACAATCAAGACGTCGAAGTCTTCAGCCCTGCGGAGCCCCATTGTACTCGGGCGCAAGAAAACGGGCCGATCCGCGTGGCCCGTTCCAGCCTTCACGGCCCGACCCGTCGGTCTGGATGCCCGTCTCGCCGATCCCGCCGAGTGGGAGAGAGCTGCGAAATGAACGGCGATGGGGTGTACCGATGGCCCGGCGTGCGGCCCGGGCCATCGACCCATCCGACAGGCTAGCAGTCGTAATACAGCGCGAACTCGTGCGGGTGAGGCCGAATACGGATCTCGTCCACCTCGTTCTCACGCTTGTAGGCGATCCAGGCCTCGATGAGGTCTTCCGTGAACACCCCGCCCTCCAGGAGGAACGCGTGATCGTTATCGAGGGCGTCGAGCGCCTCCTCCAGCGAGCCGGGCGTGCTGGGGATGCCGGCCATCTCGTCGGCGGTCATCTCATAGATGTCGCGATCGAGGGGGTCGCCGGGATGGATCTTGTTCTTGATGCCGTCCATGACGGCCATGAGCATCGAGCTCCAGGCCAGATACCCGTTGCAGGTCGGGTCGGGACAACGGAACTCCAGCCGCCGGGCGGCCGGAGACTTGCTGTACATCGGGATCCGCACCGCGGCCGATCGGTTCCGAGCGGAGTAGGCCAGGTTCACCGGCGCCTCGAAGCCGGGCGTCAGGCGCCGGTAGGAATTCGTCGTCGGGGCACAGAACGCCAGAATCGCCGGAGCGTGCTTGAGGATCCCACCGATTGCGTGCAGGCCGACGTCCGAGAGATTCGCATAGCGGTTTCCGTGGAAGATCGGCTTCTTGTTCTTCCACAGGCTGAAGTGGCTGTGCATGCCCGATCCGTTGTCCTCGAAGACGGGCTTGGGCATGAAGGTCACGGTCTTGCCCGCGCGTTTGGCGACGTTCTTGATGATGTACTTGTACCACATGAACTGGTCGCCTATCTTCATCAACTCGGCGTACTTCATATCGATCTCGCCCTGGCCGGCCGTGGCCACCTCGTGGTGATGCGCCTCGACCGCAATCCCGAGCGACATCATGGTGTAGACCATTTCGCCGCGAAGGTCGTGATAGGTGTCCGTCGGGCTGACGGGGAAGTATCCGCCCTTGAAGGACGGCTTGTAGCCCAGGTTGGGCTCTTCGAACCGGGCGGTGTTCCACGCGCCCTCGACCGAGTCGATCTGGTACATGCCACGATGCTGATTCTGCTCGTAGCGGACCTCGTCGAAGATGAAGAACTCCGGCTCGGGCCCGATGT
>CAZKCX010000592.1:0-4676 GCA_964550865.1 uncultured Planctomycetales bacterium | reverse complement strand
GGTAGCCGACGGCGATGACCAGGTTGAGGACGTTGCGGCCGTGGGATTCCTCGATCCGTTTGAAGTCCCCCGCCAAGCTCTTCATCTCGTTCTCGATCCGCGCTACGTCATCTGGGGTGAGTCCCCCGACTCCCTTGGGCTTCTCGGAGTTGGCGAACTGGTCCTCCGGGGTTGCCGCGATCAGGCATTTGGAGTATGAGGCCGTGAAGTTGTTGGACGCGACCATCAACTCCGCCATCTCGATCTGACGCATCGGTACGACCTTCCTGAACTCACGAAGGGCGCCTGGCGATGCACGCCTCTGCTTAAGGAGCTCAACGGCCTCAGGACAGATTCCTTTGAGTAGGTCGCGCTTCTGGCGGATACTCACCACGTCCACGTCCAACGTCTTGGCGATTCGCTCCTCGGGCACGCCGCTTTCGATCGCCCTTCTAATCATGAAGTGTTCCTGAATGGGCGAGAGTTGGTTGACCTTGTGGTTGTATGTGAAGGCCTCATCATCAGTCGCGACCAGACAGAAGACCTCTTCCGTTCCGCTGTCCTTCAGGATCTCAAGCCGCACATGGCCGTCCAACAGGAGGTAGTCGCCATTCCGGCCGTTCGTCGGGTATACCATCAGCGGTTCGATGATACCCAGCTCACGAACGGACGCGGCGATCGTCTTGTACTTCTGGCTTGCCTTGATGCCCGGCTTGAGCTGCTTGGTCGGCAAGATGCGCTTCGCAGGAAGCGTGAGGCCCCGCGTCTTGAAGGCCATCTTCACTCTTCTTGGCATGGTTAGCTCTCCGCTCCCTTGAGCCTGTCGGCGAGGTACTGGGGGAGGGCATCCAGCGACTCCGCTCGCAGGAGATTGACCAGATTCTCATCTTCGAACAGCTTCTTGAGGGCGGAGATTACAAACAGTAGGCGCGTCTCGCACAGCTTGGCCTTCTTCACAAGAAGCCTCTGCCTATTGGTTTCTTCGTGATACGTCTTCAGGAGCCCCCCGGAACTGATCTTCCGGCGATCGCGCGTCGAGATGCCGGCCCTTATCGTCTTTCCGAAGTTTCGACGCTTCTCGATTAGACGTCGGGCGGCAATCAGTCCCTGCCCACGCAGGCTGTTGCTTTCGTAGGCGTCCGTCAGCGCACGTTGAACCGTTTCGTCGTCAGCGGTGGCAATCGTGATCGCCACGCTGATGGGGATTTGTCCCTTTTCAACTGCTTGAAGCAACCGTTCCTCGCCCTGCTTGAGCAGGCGAACGATGCCGCGAACATACTCGATCGTTAGATCGGTCTTACGTCCGATCTCGGTATAGTTGTACCCTCGGTCCTTGAGGGCCCCGATCTCCTTGACGAGTTCGAAGGAAGTGAAGGTTCTCCGCGCGAGGTTCTCCGCCAAGCTCGTGAGCATTAGCTCCTCCCTCGATGCTTCCGTGACGATCGCGGGAATTTGCGTCTGGCCGAGTGCTTTGAAGGCCTCCAAACGCCCCTGACCGCAGACAAGGTCGTACTGCGCTTGGCCGTTCCTCGATTTGCGTCGCGCAACAGTGATCGGCTTCTTGAGGCCGAGCCGGGAGATGTTGGCGACGATCTGCTTGAACTTCGGCTTGCCCCTCGTACGAGAGTTCACCACATTGATCTGTTCGATGGGAATCAGTTCGACCGTGTTCTCGCGTTTTGAGCTCATGCCGCGTCCTCGATCCTTGCGCGCCTAGCCATGTCCATGAAGTAGTCGAGTGTGTCGAAGCGGTAGGTGTCGAGATGGGCACCATTGAACTCGCGCAGTAGGATCTTCGGGGTCGTCATGTCGAGGTAGGGAAGCAGGTAGTAGTCGGACGGTGCTTCGTTGGCGGGATCCATGCGAACCACGATCGTGATGTCGGGGGCAAGATCGTGGTCGAACCTGATCATCCATCGTAGCGCCCCGGCCCGGGTTTGTCTGCAGCGGGAGAGAACGATTGAGGTGGTGTAGAAGTGGTTGATCAGAAGCACGTCAGTCTCATCATCGCGTTCCACCGTGGCCCCAAGCTGCTTGAGTTCATCAACCGCGTTGTTCATCAGATCAGGATGGAGTTGCCGTAGGCGACGGTTGATCTGCACGAACTCATAGTCGCGCTCCGGCGTGTACCCCACGAGCCTGTAGGCACGAATCAGGCTGCCGAATCTGTTTCGATACGCCGAGCTCGACGGTATTCGATCTGTCTCGTCGATGAGCATTCCCGAGATCATGGAATGCCGGCTCGCGATGTCACGTAGCCCGTCAAGCATCTCCTCGTCTGAGAAGGTCCGGTTCCGTTCCTGGATGATTCCCTTGGCCACATAGAAGGACTCGGCGTCAACGATGGCCTCGAACGCTCCGTCCGCGCGAACCCACATGTCCGCCGGGTTTTGGACACGCTTCTTTTTGAGCTTGAAGGACACGCGGTTGTAGACGTTGTTCCCGACGTACTTCTCATTCGTCAGGATCTGCCGCACCATGGTTGGCGTCCAAGGGCGGTCCCATTCGGAGTTGATGCCCTTCTCGTTGAGCTTCTCCGCGATTTCTCTTTCCCTTATCCCCTCCTTCGTGAACATACGGTAGATCCACCGTACGGTGCGGACCTCCTCCTTGGGCCCGGGCACGAGGATTACACGATCGGTCTGAAGGCTTTTCTGTTCGCCCCTTCTCAGCGGTCCTTTGGGTTCTCCGTTCTGATCGATGAGCATCCGCCGAAGGCCGTATCCTGCGGTGCCGCCCTGACGGAAGCCTTTCTCAATCAGGTTGCACTGTCCCTGGAAGACCTTGACCGACAGCTCACGGCTGTACTCGCCGGCCATGGCGCGCTTGACACTCTTGAAGATGGTCGCCTGCGTACTTCCGTCGTTCTCGAATTGCTCCGCGCAGTACTTGACGTCGATCCCGGCACGCTTGCAGATGTACTCGTAGTAGGCGCTTTCATCGGCATCCTGGAAGCGGCCCCAGCGGCTGATGTCGTAGACCAGGATGGTGTTGAAGTCCGCGTTGCCGCTCTGAACATCCTCAATCAATCGCTTCAGCTCGTTCCGACCCTCGATACGCAGGCCGCTTTTGCCTTCGTCAGCATAAGTCCGGACGATCTCGAACCCGCGCTTCTCGGCGTACTGCTGGATCGCGTCGCTCTGGTTCTCGGTGGAGTACTGCTGGTGCTCGGTCGACATGCGGATGTACTGCGCCGCACGTTGACGTTCTTCCAGCACATCCTTCTGATTGCCCTGGCTTGGCATGTTATCCACCCGTAGTCCCTGTCCCGAAGCCGGCAGGTAGTAGGCACACACAGCACCCACGAGCGACACGATGATCACGGCACGTATCGTTCCGGCCGCAGGCAAGACCCACCGGCGATTCGCCGATCGTACGACAGATTCGGAGTATACGTGGGGGCTGTGTGAAACCGCGGGGGCTTCTGTGGGATTGTGAAGGGATTTCTATGTGGGCTACGGTGCCAACGATTCCAGGATCAGCCCATAGCACCGGCTCTCACCCTTGATCGCGCCAGCGAGTTCCGCCATCTCGGCCTCAATCAGCTTCCGCTTCAGTTCCTTGACCACGCTTCGGATCGCCGCGTCAGATCGGCATTGGCACCAAACGTTATCCAGGAGTTGGCTGTACGGGACATAGCAGTTGGGCCGACGGGCGAGCCGTTCGAAGAGCTTGAACGGGAGCGTGTAGCCAAGGTGGCATCTCTTCCCTGCCCAGAGGATGGATAGCGTATCGTGATCAGCGATCGGTGGATCGGTCCGACGGCAAGAGCGCGACGGACGCGGCTTCCTTGCGGGATTGAGCGGATTGGCGAGATGAGGGCCTGGATCGATCTCATCGCAGGTGAGTCCGCTGATTTCTTGGACGCACGCGGAGGCTTCGTTCAGGACGGTCGCCAGGCGCTTGAGCAATCGCTGTATCCGTACCGCCTTTTTTTTCCTCGGTCATTGGGTTCCATCCGTAATGTTCGCGCCGGCGGACGGCAGCATCGCCTCGCCCAACCCATCCCGTACGCCGTCGGGCGCCAAAGAAATGACATTGTGCCATCGTCCGCCAGGGCAACCAAACCAATCGCCAATCAGCGGAAGACCGGGCGGGCGCATTTGGAGGGGCGGCCAGTGAGTTTGAGACGACCTCACTCAAGCGGAAGCCCCGATCCATGAAAGGTATCGTCACAAAGGCGTTGTAAACTATAGTTTGCAGACATCTATTGCGACGGTGGGTACCGTCGTGGCATGCTTGGAGACGAGCTAAGACGCGCTCGACGTGCCGCTGGGCTGACACAGGAGCAGCTCGCTGCCAAGGCACGCATCTCCAGAGAGTACGTCAGTCAGCTCGAGCGCGATCGGCAGTCTCCTACGGTTGACATGCTGCTCCGGATCTGCCGAATCCTCGGCACGTCCGCCTCGCAGATCATCGCAAGCATCGAGAAACAAGCACCTTCAAATACATCGCAACCCACTTGATATGCACTGAAGAGAAAGGACGGCACTGGGCGTCCCCTTGGCCTCGACGGGCCCAGTCCTTATTATGCAAACGGGCATGCCGGGAAGGCCCCTCGTCGACGTTCCGACATGTTTGCCCTCGTGGGCACTCCTGTCCCGTTCCATGCGGTGCCGGCGAGCCGGCGCCGTCCACTGGAGCCGGTCGGCGCCAGAGTGAAATACGCATATTGATGGTTACTGTATTGGTATTAA
>CAZKCX010000591.1:0-4681 GCA_964550865.1 uncultured Planctomycetales bacterium | reverse complement strand
ATACGATATCGGATGATCGGTCGGGGTCGATCCCAGGCCACGTCAGCCGCAACACCTCTGCCCGAAGAGGAGAACTCCCATGTGTCAGCACTACGTTCAAGGTTTTTGTGGAGGTTGTCGGCATGCGGTCACGCGGCGGCGATTCCTCGAGGGCGTCGGTGTGACAACCCTAGCCGCTGGGTTGACGAATGCCGTGGGTGCCGCCCAGGACCGTCCCGGCGGCAAGGTCCGCGTCGCCGCGGTCTTCCTGGCGAACACCAAGGTCCGCGAGATCTGGCCCTATCCGGGCTTCGATGCGCAAGGACGCCAACGAGAGATCCTCGCCGCGTTCGAGACGGGCTGCCCGGCCATCGAGTTCGTCCCGGTGACGGTCGAGCAGCCCGGGGATGTCAGCAAGGCGGTCGCCCTGAAGGACCAGGTCGATGGGTACCTGGTCTACGTGGTCACGCTGGACTGGGGCTTCCGTAAACCGATCCTCGAGATCGCAAAGCTGGACAGGCCGATGATCCTGGCGGATGAGTTCCTCGGTGGCTGCGGTGTGTTCCTGACGAGCTACGCCGAGCTACGTCGTCAGAAGATCCCTGTCGCCGGCGTCTCGACGACCCGTCTCGACGATCTGGTAACCGTGGCGCGACAGTTTGCCGACGTCCGCAAGCCGGGCACCACCCCCGCCTCCTTCGCCAGCGAGTGCGAGCAGGTCTATCGAGCAACGTTTCCCAAGGCTGCGCCGCTGAAGTGTCTCGACGACCCAATCTCACTGACCGACATCGACGAATGCGTCAAGCGATTCAAGGCCTCGCGGTTCCTGATCGTCGGTCGCGGCAAGCCCGGCCAGGAGCAGCGGTTCCTCGGTGCGAAAGGCATCTATGTCGGGTTCGAGGAGCTTCAGAGCTTCTATGAGAAGGCCGATCGGGACCGAGCGGCGGAGTGGGCCACCCGCTGGTCCCGCGAGGCGAAGCAGGTCATGGAGCCCAAGCCGGAGCCGATCCGAAAGGCCGGCGCGATCTATCTGGCCACGCTCGAGCTGCTCAGAAGGTACGACTGCGACAGCGTCACGATGAACTGCCTGGGGGGATTCAACGCGGGGAAGCTGCCGGCCTATCCGTGCCTCGGGTTCATGCAGATCCTCAACGACGGCGGGCAGGGCGTCTGCGAGGCGATGCCGGACGACACGCTAAGTATGCTGATGGCCCGCATCCTCACCGGCCGGCCGGGGTACGTTTCCGATCCCGCGCTCGACACCTCCAAGAACCGAATCGTCTACGCACACTGCGTAGGGACGACCAGGCCGTTCGGTCCGAAGGGCAAGGCGAACCCGTACCGCATCCGCACGCTCCACAACCGCGACCCCCGAGGCGCCTGTGTCGAGTCGCTCCTGCCGGGCGGGTACATGACGACGTCGTTCCGCACGAACTTCCGGCAGAAGAAGATGGTCATCCATCAGGCCAAGGCCATGGGCAGCCTCGACAGCGAATGCGGCTGCCGCACGAAGCTCATCGGCGAGGTCCGCGGCGACATCGGCAAGCTGTTCGACCAGTGGCGCCTCTTCGGTTGGCACCGCGTGACCGTCTATGGAGACGTCAAGGAGCCGCTGAAGGAGTTCGGCAAGGCCCTGGGCCTGGAGGTCATAGAAGAGGCCTGACGGGGCGATGCCGCATGGGACCGAGGCGCGAAGCGAGAGCGCAGGTCTACTCCATGGGCTCCTCGTCTTGCCCCATCGGTGGGGGCGGAGCATCTCCGGCACCGTCTTCTTCTCCTCCGGCCAGCATGCGCCGCACACACGTTCCGATGATCATCGGTCCGCCCAGAAGCCCCACGAAGACGCTTGCGTTTCCCCCGACGACGTTGCCGGTGAATGAGAACCTCGAATGGGTCTCGCTCTTGGAACCATCGCCTCAAGCGGAGGTGTATAGTCCCATGGGGTGCCGAGCCAAGGAGATTCTGAGGTCCGAGGCCTGCGGCCTGTCCCGTCCCTTGCCGGCGACGACGGCTCGGGCGGTCAGTCTCGGAGAAGGCGGTGTAGGGCTTTCAGGAGGGTCGCGGCGCGGTATGGTTTGTGGACGAAGTCGGCCGGCGCGTCGTCCCCGAACCGCTCGCTGATCTCCCCGGCGTGATATCCGCTCGAGAGAATCACTCGGACGTCTTGCCGAATACGCCGAAGCTCGTGCAAGACCTCCTCGCCGCTCATGTCAGGCATCGTGAGATCAAGCAAGACGGCCACGATCTCGTCGGCGTGCTTGCGGAACGTCTCCACGGCCTCTTGACCGGAAGAGCACGTCAGCACCGTGAGTCCGTGCCGGAGCAGGATCTGTCCGGCCACGCTCGCGACGTGGGGCTCATCGTCGACGACCAATACCGTCCCCTGGGGGATCCACCCCCCGACGAGGTCCTCGACGCGGTCCACATCGGTGGCCCTCACGCTCGAGCACGGCAGCAGAACCCGGAAGGTCGTGCCTTCGCCCGGTGTGCTGTCCACGGCAATGGTCCCGCCGTGAGAACGCACGATTCCGAGCACCGCGGCAAGGCCCAGACCACGCCCCGTAACCTTGGTGGTGAAGAACGGATCGAAGATCTTGGCGCGTGTGGCGGCGTCCATGCCGATGCCATTGTCGGTGATCTCCAGGCACACATAGCATCCTTCCGGCAGCCCGTCGCCGAGCAGCGTCTGGGAAAGATCCTCGCGATCCGCGTGGACGACGAAGGACGTGATGACGATCTCCCCCCGTACGCCACCGATCGCTTCGGCGGCGTTGATGATGAGGTTCATCACGACCTGTCGGATCTGTGTCGCGTCGGCTTCGATGGCGGGCAGATTCTCCTCAACGTGGTAGCGCAGAGAGATCTTCTTGGATATCGCAGAGCCGATGAGATGGCCCATTTCCTCGACAAGCCGTGATAGGTTCAACGGCTGCACGATCAGCTTGCCCTTGCCGGAGTACGCCAACATCAGATTCGTCAGATCGGCCGCGCGTTGAGCCGCGATCTCCACCTGCTCCAAGCTGCGCACCGCGGGCGAGTCCGAAGGCAAGTCCATCAACGCCAACTCCGTGTTGCCCAGAATGCCCACAAGCAGGTTGTTGAAGTCATGCGCGATCCCACCGGCGAGCACGCCGAGACTCTCCATCTTCTGCGCATGCCGCACCTGCGCTTCGAGCGCTTGCCGTTCGTCTTCGGCCTGCTTTCGTTCCGTGATGTCGACTCCGATCACGAGGGTCAGGGGCGAACCGTCTGCGTCGGTCACGGGTGTGCTGTGCATCAGATAGGTCTTGCCGTTCTTCGCCGTCCATTCCCAGACGTGAGGTGCCGGCAGATGAAACGCGCACGACGTCTCGCACTCGTCGCACGGCTCCGTTCGGTCGCGCAGGACCTCGTAGCACTTGCGCCCCTTGGGATCGCAGAAGGTCTCGCAGAACGTGCGGTTGGCGAATCGCACCGAGTAGTCAGGCGCTTGCATGTAGAGCAAGATGGGGATGGCGTCCAGGACCGCATGAAGTCGATCCCGTTCGGCCTCGGACGCCTGCTCCGCGCGTCGAAGCTCGGTGATGTCGACCATGGAGGAGCGCAGACCGACGACGCGCCCCTGTGCATCCTTGAGGGGGCGGCCTTCCACACGCACGGGAAGGACCGTCCCATCCTTGCGCCGCGCCATGGCCTCGAACGTCTTTCCAGTGCTTGAAGTGCCGCCCTCCGGAGATTCAGGCCGCAACCACGTCCCAGAAGGCCCCGCGATGAACTCACTGGCCGGACGCCCCAGCATTTCCTTGTCGTTGTATCCGAGCATCTCCAGCTCGGGGCGATTCACTCGCGTGATCCGACCGTTGGCGTCCAGCTCGAGATATCCTACCGGCACGTCGTCCAATAGCTGCTCCAGATGCTCTTCGCTTTGCCTGACCAGATCCTCCAGCCGGCGGCGCTTGACCATCTGATCCCAGACGCGCAGGACGCGCGCGGCAATCCGAGGCATGGCGGCCAGAACCGTAGGTGACTTGACGACGTGATCGACGAGACCAGGGTGCCTGAGGCTCGCGGCCTCCTCCTGGTCCGAGGGGTCTGCCATGATCAGCAGGGGATAGGGCTGCTTCGCGTCGGGCGCCGGCAGCAGTTCCTCGGCGCGTCCGTCCGGTAGGCGGAGCTCGGAGATGACCAAATCGGGTGAGTGCCGCTCGAGGTGATCGCGCGCTTCGCGCAAGCAAGATACGAAGGCGAGCCCGCAAGGGGGCTGCCCCAATGCAAACGCCTCTCGAATCCTCTCCGTGTCCTGGGCTTCTGTCCCTACAATCAAGACGTCAACTGGTCGCTCGTTCACAGGGTCCTCCTTACCCTGGTCACGGCGCATTGATCCCCGGCGTCGTCACCTCAATCCCCATGGGGAATCAGCGTCGAAACCAAACCCTCGCTCTGTCCGTGTCCATAGCGTCCGCACCGGCCTCTCCAATTCCGTCGTGCGGTAGCTTCGTCGCGGACCCGCCTCAAGCTCAGCGGGCCTCGACGTCGGCGAATGAGGATGTGGGTTTCTACGGGTCCTCGAAGGACCAGCCTGGATGGGGGAGTCACAGTCGTATGGCCTACCGATTGGATGGCCTACGCGCCATCGTTCTTCTGTATATTAACTAATGACTGATAAAATGGGAAGTCCCGCTGAACTTAGTGAATGAAAAACTTTGCCTATTTTGACAGGCCC
>CAZKCX010000590.1:0-4688 GCA_964550865.1 uncultured Planctomycetales bacterium | reverse complement strand
GCTTCATCGTCGAGACCGGCCCCGAGATGGAGAGCGAGTTCTACAACTTCGAGGGGCTGAACATCCCGTCGTGGCACCCCGCGCGCGACACGCAGGACACCTTCTGGCTCGACAACGGCCTGCTGCTGCGGACGCACACCTCCTCGGTCCAGGTCCGGGCGATGCGGAAGTACGGCCCGCCGCTCCGCGTGGTCGTGCCCGGCCGTTGTTTTCGCAATGAGACGGTCGACGCCTCCCACGAGACGACCTTCCACCAGTTCGAGGGCTTCCTGGTGGACAAGCACATCTCGATCGCAAGCCTGAAGGCCTTTCTCCAGCTGATGCTTCGGGAAGTCTTCCGGCGCGACGTGAAGGTCCGCCTGCGGCCGGGCTACTTTCCCTTCGTCGAGCCCGGGCTCGAGTGCGACGTCAGTTGCCTGATCTGCGGCGGCGTCGGGTGTCCGACGTGCAAGCACGAGGGATGGGTCGAGATGCTCGGCAGCGGCATGATTCATCCGAATGTGCTGCGGGCGGGCAACATCGACCCCCATGAGTGGACGGGCTTCGCCTTCGGCGTCGGGCTGACGCGGCTGACGATGCTCAAGTACGGCATCGGCGACATCCGCGTGATCAACAGCGGCGACCTGCGAGGGTTGGTGCCCCAGGAACGCCTTAGCGGGCCCGTCCTGCGACAGGCGTAACGCGAAGAAGCGAAGCGAACGGAACAACGAGACAAGGTGCGGAGCGCAACACCGCACCAAGGCACAGAAGAAGACGAGCCATGAAGATATCCGTGAACTGGCTGCGAGATTTCGTGGAGATCCCCGCCGACCTGACCGCACGGGACCTGGCCGAGAGACTCACCCTCAGCACGGCCGAGATCGAGGGCGTCCAGGAGATCAAGGTTGACTGCGACGGCGTCATCGCCGCGAAGGTCGTCGGCGTCGGCCCCGTCCCCAAGCGCGACAAGCTCAACAAGGTCGTCGTGGACGTCGGCGGCGAGGAGGTCGAGACCATCACGGCCGCACCGGACCTCAAGCCCGGAGACCTCCTCGTCTACGCGCCGGTCGGGACCTCCGTCGGCGGCATCGGCGAGATCAAGCAGACCAAGGTCGCCGGGCACGACTCGACAGGCATGATTCTGCCGGGCGATGCGCTCGGCATCGTGCAGATGCGGCCGGAGGCGGTCTTCCTCCCGCCCGGCATCGCGCCGGGCACGAAGCTCGACCTCACCGAGCTCAACGACTGGGTGCTCGAGGTCGACAACAAGTCGATCACGCATCGCCCCGACCTGTGGGGCCACTACGGCATCGCCCGCGAAATCGCCGCCCTGCTCGATACCCCCCTCAAGCCGTACGAGGACTTCATCGTGCCGCCCGGAAACCTCCAGGACGACGACAAGCCCACGGTCCCCATCGAGATCGACAACCCGACGCTCTGTCCGCGCTACTCCGCGCTCATGATGACGGGCATCAGGGTGCAGCCGTCGCCGCTCTGGATGCAGGCCAGGCTCTCGCACGTCGGGCAGCGACCGATCGACCTGCTCGTCGACCTGACCAACTACGTCATGTTCGACATCGCCCAGCCCACGCACGCCTTTGACGGCGACAAGGTCGAGAGGATCGAGGTCGCCGTCGCCAAGGCGGGAGACCGGTTCACGACGCTCGACGGCATGAATCGCCTCCTGCCCGAGGGCACGCTCATGATCCAGTCCGGACGGAAGAACGTCGCCATCGCGGGCGTCATGGGCGGCCTCGACACCGAGGTCATCCCCGAGACCAAGACCGTGCTGCTCGAATCCGCCAATTTTGAGCCCGCGACGATCCGGCGCGCCACCGCCGCCATGGGACACCGCACCGAGGCGAGCGCTCGCTTCGAGAAGGCGCTCGACCCGAACCACACCGTCCTCGGCATCGGCCGGCTCTTCCGGCTCGCCCAGGCCGAACTGCCCGATCTACAGGTCGCCTCGCGGCTGAGCGACGCCTACCCCAAGCCGCTGGAGGAGGTCCGGGTCGATGTCGATCTGGCGTTCGCGAACCGCTTCATCGGCGTGGACGTGCCGCGGGATCGCGTCGAGCGGATCCTCGCGTCGCTGGGCTTCGCCTGCGAAGCCGGCGACGGAAAGGACAAGCTTCGTGTCCGTGTGCCGTCGTACCGTGCCACCCGTGATGTGACCATCGAGGCCGACGTCATCGAGGAAATCAGCCGCATCGTCGGCTACAACAGTATCCCGGCCGAGCTTCCGGACGTGACCATGCGGAGCTTCGACCCCGTGCCGTCACGCATGCTGGAGCGCCAAACGCTCCAGGTGCTGTGCGCCGGTCTGGGCTTCAACGAGATCATGACCTACGACTGGTACGACCTCGAGTGGATCGACCTGCTCGGGTTCGACCCCGGTCCGTGCGTGGAGATTGCCGGCACGTCGGCGGGCGGGCGTCGGCTGCGTCACACCGTCATCCCGCAGATGATCGCCTCGGCCGAGTTGAACCGACGGCACTACGAGCGCTTCAACCTGGTGACGATCGGGAGCGTCTTCTTCCCCATCCCGAACGAAGAGGAGAGCTTCCCCGCCACCGAGGCCCGTCGCATGGGCCTGGCCGTGGTGGGCCGCGGCAACGAGGACGCCCTGCTCGCCGAGCTGAAGGATGCGATCGAGACCTGGTCTCGACAGGTCATGCACCGGCAGGCGGTCTTCGGAGAACCGGAGCCCTCGCCCGCCAAGCCGTGGGAGCACCCGGTCAAGACCAGCGACGTCAGCGCCGGAGGCGTCCCCCTCGGTCGGATCACCCTCGTCCCGCTGGATTGCCGTTTGAAGATCGACGAGCACCTGCGGCGCTGGACGATCGCCCTGGCGGAGATCGATCTGGACGCGGCCGTCGAGTTGGGCGCGGCCGACGAGTCGCTCGAGCCGGTGCCCACGCACCCCCAGGTCGTACTCGACTTCTCGGCCCTCACCGATGCGAAGCGACGATACGCCGGCATCGCCGAGAAGGTCGGGGCGTTCGAGCATCCGTTGCTCAAGCGGCTGACCTACTTGGAAAGCTACGAAGGCAAGAACATCCCGGAGGGCAAGCGGAGTTTGACGTTCCGAGCCCAGGTCGGTGCGGACGACCGCACGCTGACCGACGACGACCTGCAAGGGTTCCGCGATGCCTTCACGAAGCACCTCGAAGGCTGCGGTCTCGTGCTGCGCGGTTGACCCATACCGGGACTCAGGGGTCGGTGCTCGGAGGCCGTGTCGCTGGCCCGTGGCCCGAGGTCTGAGACCGTCGCCTCTGGCAGGCGCGGCGGACTCCATGCTATCCTTGCCGCGTCCGGCGCGCCGACCGCGGATCGGTCGCGCAAACCCGTGAGACCTCGTGCCCGGGAGAACCCCATTCCATACGTCTCGCTAGTTTTGACCGTCCTGGGAGTCCTCGCCCTGGCGTCGCTGCGGTGGGTCCGGCTCAGCCGCTGCATCGCCATCTGCCTGGGCTCGTGGATCTTGGCGGCGGCGATCTTCGCCGGCGACCAAGGCTGGCCGACGACGCTGGGCTCCACCCTGATCGGCCACCTGGGGGCGGGTGTGGCCTTGGTCGCGGCACTCCTCGCCGTCATCCTCCGACCTTCCGAGGCCCCGCCCCCGAAGCCAACCCCCCAAGGCGAATGGGCCCGAGCCTTCGGTCGCCTGGCCATGGGCTACGGCGTGATGGCCGCCGTGGTGCTCGCCTTCGAGATGACCGTCGTCCTCCTTCTGCGGGCTGAGCTAGTCGCCCCGACGCATCGCTTCTTCCATACCTCCGCGGCCGGCCTGTTGGACATCGGCGTGATCTTTCTCGCCGTGCTCGTCCATCCCGCGTCCCGACGCATGGTCACGCTGGTCTTCTGGGTGTTGGTCCTGGCAATCGGCTGGAGCGGGCTGATGATCCCCACCGGGCTGGGACTCGCCGGCGAGGAAACGTCCTGGCCCGGTTGGATGCCCTGGACGCTCTGGTGCTTTGTGTGGGGATCGCTCCTGGTCGGTGGCTTCACGATCGCACAGGGATACCTCTACTACCGGCGACGCGTCCTGGCCTGGCCGGACCGGCTCGAATGGCTCCTGGAGGCATACCCTCCCTGGCCGGGCTTCCGGCCGAGCGCCGCCGCCGCGATGATGGCCCTTCTGCCCGTGGGCGTGTATCACGCGAGCTGGTTCCTCGTTCCGCCGTGCGCCGTGCTGTTGGGTGTGTCCGGCCTCATGCTGGCCCACCGAGAATGGAACGACAACTTCGTCGACATCGGATTGGCATACGTCACGCTCGCGGTCACCTCGTTCGTCGTCGCCTGCGTTCCGGATTGGGTGGGCGGCCCGACGCTCACCACGCGCATGCCACTGCTGTTTGCGGCCGCCATGATCGGCCTGGGAACGATGGTCTTCTTCTGGCAGTGGCTGCCCAACGTGTGGGACCAGCAGCTCCACGAGGGCAGGCCCTGGACGACGACGGGCTGGATGATGCCGGTGACCCGTCGGTTCGGCCTGATCGTGGGCTCCTTCGCCGTCCTGGTGAGCATGCAGCTGGCGCTGTGGCCTGAGTTGGCGCCCATGCGCGACGACACCTGGCCGCGATGGACCCTCGGGCTCTTCGCGCATGGTTGGCTGCTCGGCATGCTCGTGCTGGCGACGCTGCTCTCCAAACGCCAGGCCTTCGCCGCGCTGACGCTGCTCCACGTCCTGCTGATGGGAGCGTTCG
>CAZKCX010000589.1:0-4697 GCA_964550865.1 uncultured Planctomycetales bacterium | reverse complement strand
GAGGACGACGGCGTCTACTTGATGCGGAACGAGCTGTCGGGCGGCGTCTCGGAGAAGCTCTGCCGCATCGACCGGTTCATGTTGACGCTCGGGACGGCCTCGACGGATGGTCGGTACTACGCCTATGGCACCGTGCTGGACAAGCGCTGGAAGGAGTTCGGCGTCGTTCTGGTCGACCTGGAGACGGGCAAGGAGACCGTGATCGACAGGGACCCGTACCTCTGCAATCCTCACCCGCATTTCGAGCCCGGCGAGGGCAAGTGCATCCTGATCCAGCACAATCGTGGCTGCCGCTTTTCGCCGGAGGGCGAACGCATTCGTATCGTCGGACCGGAAGGCGCCACAATGTACCTCCTGTCGGTCCCCGAGGGAATCCGGACGCCGCTCAAGGTCGGCACGCCCCACACCGACCCCATCAGCGGTCACGAGACCTGGGCCGGTACGACCAAGGAAATCTGGATGACGGCGGGCGATCTCTGGTCCGTCCGCGAGGGCGAAGAGGCGCAGAAGTTGACCGACGGTTTCAACTTCGTCCACGTCCACGCCTCGCGCTGCGGGCGCTTCTTCTTGTGTGGGAACCACCGGGGCGAGTACGATCTCGTGCTCGGGTCGCGCAAGACGGGCAAGACCGCGGTCGTCTGTTCGGCCAAGACGCGGACGGACGGTCCGCCACGGACCATCAAGAATACGCATCCGCGACCGTACCTCAGCCCGGACCTCAAGTGGGCCGTCTTCCTGTCGAACCGCAGCGGCAGCCCTCAGGTCCACGTCGCCAGCGTGCCGGAGGGCTTGGTCCGGCGGCTGTCCGAAGCGTAGCGATTTGATCGGGGCGGGTTCGTTACACTATCGACTCTCGGAACGACGAAGGGGGCTCGACATGCCAGAGCATCAAGCCGTACACGGGCTGCGTCTTCAAAGCGCGGTGCTGCTTCTCCTCGGATCCGTGGTGGTTCCCTCTGGCGCCGCCAAGAGCGAAGGCGAACCCTCGCCCGCCCCGGCGAGGCCGTTCCAACTCGAGAAAGCGCCCAGAGAGCACACCGAGCACGTATCGGCCGCCCCACATGCCTACGAGATCGAGATGGGCGGCACGCTGGACGAATTCAACACGGCCGACTACCCGCCGACCTACGGCGGCAGCATGCGGCTCGAGAGCAAGGTTCAGCCGAACGCGTACGTCGTCATCGAGAACGTCGGCGGGGTGGACGTCGTCGATCCATGGCTCGTCGTCAACGGCCGGCGGAGCTGGTTCTCGGCCGACGACATCCTTGGGTCGATCCTGACGCCGGGCATGACCGATGCCGAGAAGGCGATGGCGATCTGGCGGTTCACGTCCAGCTTCGAGGTGCAGGCCCACGACAACAACCGCCGCGTCGGACCGCCTTTTCCCGCCGTTGGCTCCGAGACCGACAACCGCGAAAGGTCGCATCCGTCGCAAAATACGTTTCAAGAGCGCGCCAACCCGGTCAAGGCCGCCAACTGCTATTACTGCAGCGGCTGCTCGCTTTCGGCCGCAAACTTCGTCGTCCTCTGCCACAGCGCGGGCCTCACCGCGCGGGCGGTCTGGATGAGCGCGCTGAACACGTACCGAAATCACTGCGTGGGGGAGGTGTGGTACGACGGCGGCTGGCATCTGTTCGATCCGGAGCGTCGGGCGTTCTTCCTGGAGGCCGACAACACGACCATCGCCTCCTATGAGACCGTGCACCGCACTCCCTCGTTGGACTCGCGCACGCATTGCGGCGGCTTCCCCAGCAAGGGGATGAAGCCGCACGCCGCGGAGTACGAGAAGTACTACCCACCGCACGTCATGCCCGTCGAGCAGTGGCTGAGCACGATGTCCATCACGCTCAGGCCAGGAGAGAAGCTCGTCTTCCGATGGGCCCACGACGGGAAGTACCGCTACGGCCACAACGTCCGCAAGCGCGGTCACCTCGTGCCGTATCACCTGGCGAACGGCAAGCTGATCTACCGGCCGTGCCTGAGCGGTAGTGCGTTCTGGCGCGGGACCATCTCGGCCCAGAACATCCGGTGGGCCGAACTTCAAGGGGGCCAAGGCGTCCAATTGCATCCCGAGGTCGTGCGGGCACCCGGTGGGAAGAAGGAGGTGATTGAGGCGCCGCCCGGATCGGTCGTTTACAGAGTCTCCTCGCCCTACCCGATCGTTGGGGGTCTCGTCGGCGGGGAGTTCTATCGGAAGACGGCCGCCGACGCCTGCCGGATCTGCGTGGCGGTCCGCGACAGCGACTGGAGTGAGGTCTGGTCCGCCGATGGGATCGGCCCGACCGAGCGCTACGTCGCCATCGATAAGGTATTGGATCCGCGGCCGACGCCGGCCATCTACACGTACTACGTGAGGTTCGAGGTCGATGCCTCCGCTGCCCCAACGGATGCCTCGATGACGGGGTTGTACATCGAGACGGACTTGCAGATGGCCGCCACGGCGCTGCCGTCGCTGTCGGTGGGCGCGAACAAGGTCGTGTATCGCGATCGGTCCGGCCCGGACCGGCGCGTGCGGATCACCCACGGCCGGCGCGAGAGCGCCGCGACCCGTCCGCCGTTGCCACCCGACAAACCTGTTACGCCTGCAAACGGCGCTACGGCGAGCTTGGGCAAGCTCAACACGCTGAAGTGGGAGGCCGCGAAAGATCCCGACGGAGGCTCGATCGCCGATTACCACATCCAGGTCTGTCCCCGGCCGGACATGCTGCATCCGGTCTCGCCCAACTTCGACCGACTCGTCTTCTCCGGCACGCCGCAATGGGAGGTTCCCGAGGGCTGGCTCGTCGAGGGACGGACGTACTGCTGGCGCGTCCGAGCCCGTGACGACTGGGGAGCCTGGAGCGGTTGGAGCCGGGTGTGGAAGTTCCGGTGTGCGCCGTAGTGTTCCTCCGACCACCGTGGGCATGGCACCCTCGGTGTCGCATTCCCGCCGAAGATCTATAGGTATCCCTCAGGGAATCTCCAAGGATCGCGGTATTGGGGTTTGGCCAGCTTTGCGGCCTCGGGATCGTCGACGATCCTCTCTCGGGCCGGGTCGAAGCGGAGGCCCCGTCCGACCTTCATTGCCAGATTGGCCAGCATGTTCGCGGTGTTGACCTTGTGGTGATAGGTCACGCCGCAGCTGGGCTCGCGACGGCTGCGGATGCAGTCGAGCCATTCGCGCTCGTGTCCCGGTGAGGGTGGGATGGATTTCGGGGGTGGCTCGGCGCCGACCAACGCCTGGACCTGGGGAACGACCTTGTGCATGCGGTAGTCTCCGAACAGCGTCCCTTCTACGCCGTGGAGGTAGTAGCCGAGCCGTCGCTGGACGCCCTTCATCTTCGCGCCGTGCTTCGTGTGGCTGGCGACATCTTGCAGATTGAACCCGAAGCTGCTGACCTGCGACATCGACCACGTCATGGCCAGATTCGGGAACTGCCACGTTACCTCGTGCGTGTCGGGCGCGTCGGTGTTGTCCTTGACGCAGTACTTCCCGCTGGTGCTCTGCACACGAATCGGGAAGCCGAGCCCGAGGGCCCAGAAGGGCAGATCGAGGATGTGCGACGCCATGCCGCAGGTTCGCCCGCCGCCGTAGTCGAGAAACAACGTGTGCGCGCAGCCGCTCTTGACGATGTTGGTGTTGAAGGGTCGCATCGGTGCGGGACCCACCCAGAACGACCAGTCGAGCCCCTTGGGCGGAGCGCTGTCCGGCGGAAAGCCTTCGCCGTTGGGCGCATGGTTGGAGACCAGGAAGGTCCTCGCAATGCTGATGTCGCCCAGCTTGCCCGACCGGACCCACTCGACGACGCGACGATAGTTATCGGTCGCGTGGATTTGCGTTCCGATCTGGCAGACGCGCTTGTGCCGCAGCACGGCGTTCTTCACGGCGCGGCTTTCCGACAGGTGCAGCGTCATGGGCTTCTGCAGATAGATGTCCTTCCCGGCTTCACACGCGTCGACCGCCATCCGGCAGTGCCAGTGGTGTGGCGTGGCAATGATCACCGCGTCCACGTCCTTCCGGGCGAGCAGCTCGCGGTAGTCATGGTAGGGTTGGGCCGTGTCCTTGAACTTGGCCGTGAGTGCGTCGCGCTTCTGCTTCCAGACGTCGCAGATCGCGGTGACCACCACATCCGGATGCTTCGCGCAGTTCAGCAGATTCGCCCGACCCATGGCTCCGGCCCCGATCAGCCCGAGCTGGATTCTCTCATTGGCGCCGGGCTTGCGCGGGACGGCCTGAGCCGTCTTGGAACGTGCTGCCTGAGCCACCACACCGGCCGAGGTGGCGCCGGCCAGAAAGCTGCGACGTGTGTATTCCGTGTCGTTGGGCATACGAAGGTCCTTGCTTGAAGGCGCTCTCAACGGTCCGTTCTCTTCTCCAGGCGGACTGTCGGTGGGTCTGCGTACGTCGTCCAGACGTTCGATAGTGTCGCTTGATCCGACGTGCCCGGATGGATCCAAAGCCTGTATTTCAAGACCAGAGCCCGATCCCTGGAGAGCGGTACCTCCCGATCGCCCGGCCAGGCCGGCTGCATCGTTCGCCAGCGCGGATATCTTCCCGGCACGGCGTCGGCGGTCCGCGGGTTGGGGAAGCTCGGGTAGTCGGGATTCGTCACATGCTCGAACAAGGCCACGCCGGCCATGCCATTCCCGTCGGGGAACTCTCCCGTCAGGTGGAACCACGCGCGCCGAGGCTTTGCCTCTGGCGCGTCGATGTGCAT
>CAZKCX010000588.1:0-4730 GCA_964550865.1 uncultured Planctomycetales bacterium | reverse complement strand
TGTACTCGCCCATGGACATCGACGGGGTGAACTACTACCTCAAGCCGATGAACTGTCCCGGGCACTACATGATCTACCAGTCCTCGCCGCGGAGCTACCGGGATCTGCCCATCCGGATGGCGGAGCTAGGCACGGTCTATCGCTACGAGCCGTCCGGCACGCTGCACGGGATGCTGCGGGTCCGCGGGTTCACGCAGGACGACGCACACACGTTCTGCACGCCCGAGCAGCTCGGGCAAGAACTCGACCTGATTCTCGAGCTGATGGACTACATGATGCGGTCCTTCGGGTACGAGTATCGGGCCTACCTCGCCACGCGTCCCGAGAAGTACATGGGCACGGAGGAGGAGTGGGAGCGGGCGACCGAGGAGCTGCGGGCCGCCTTGGAGCGTCGCGGCCTCGACTACAAGATCGACGAAGGCGGCGGTGTGTTCTACGCCCCGAAGATCGACATCAAGCTGATCGACTCGATGGGCCGCGAATGGCAAGGGCCCACGCACCAGGTCGACCTCCAGGCCGCCAAGCGGTTCGGCATCGAGTACATCGGGCCGGACAACACCGCACACGAGCCGGTCATCATTCACCGGACCGTCTTGGGCAGCATGGAACGATTCATCGGTGGGCTTATCGAACACTATGCCGGTGCGTTTCCGATGTGGCTTGCCCCGGAGCAGGTGCGGATCTTGAACGTCAGCGAGAAGAGCGCCGACTACGCGGCTCGGGTCTGCGAGACGCTGCGCGAGCATGGGTTGCGATCGGAGGTGGATCTGTCGTCCGATCGACCGGGCCCCAAGAAGCATCGGGCCCGCCAGGCCCGCGTTCCCTATATCGTGTTCGTCGGAGAGCAGGAGGCCAACGAACAGGTGGTCCAGGTGCACGGGCGCAATCCGGAGAAGCCCGAGGACTACGTCTTGGAGGGCAGCCCGCGTCTGGATCAGTTCATCATGGCGTGCCTGCGCGAGGTCGCCACGAAAGGGCTGAAAGAGGAATAGCCACCCGATTCATGACACGTTTGTATTTCATCGACCTTCGGTCGTATTCGGTTTCTGGAACTGGCCGACAGACAGGCGTCCAACGGTTGTCTCGCCGCGCGCACGGTGCGGAGCCGTGCCCAGCCGGCGGGCGCATCGCTGGTGTCGGCCGATGGAAGGGCAGGTGAGGGCGTATCGCTCAAGGACTGCGTACGAACGGACAGATCAGGATCTCTCCCGTACTCCTGATCAATCAGAACAACGACAAGGTGGGCGTCGTCCCGACCGAGGAGGCCATGCGCATGGCCCGCGAGGCCAATCTGGATCTCGTCGAGGTTGCGCCCAACGAACGGCCGCCGGTTTGCCGTCTCATGGACTACGGCAAGTGGAGGTACCAGCAGAAGAAGAAGTATAAGCAGAAGCCGCCGCACGAATCGCAGCTTAAAGAGGTCCGCTTCCGACCGAAGATCGACAAGCATGATCGCGAGACCAAGATGGGACGCGTGCGGCGGTTCCTCGATCGCGGCGACAAGGTGCAGCTTACCATGCTCTTCCGCGGCCGCGAGCGCTTCCATCCCGAACTCGGGTTGGAGCTCTTCAAGGAAATGGTGGCCGAGCTCGGGGAGGGTGTGAAGATCGAACGCCAGCCCCGCTTCGAAGGGCGTCGCATGACGATGATGATCGCGCCGGCCAAGAAGGGACGCGAATCCTCGTCTTCCGGCAGCAGTTGAGGGCATCGTCCCGATCCAACCCACACCCCTGCAAGCCGGTCGCGTCCTCCCGACCTACCGATGCCTTTGCCGTTTGCCGTTTCATGTCCGCCGTCCGCACCGGTTGCGTTTACCGGACATTGTGCTATGTTCATGCTCCGACTTGGCTCTCCGACGATGGGCCAAGCCATGACCCGTAGATCTCCGGTTCCTGCGATTGCGGCGAGCTGAGGCAGGGCCGTCGCCGCTGCCGACCGCATTCCGTCCCCGTCACCCGCGGTCGCTCGGGCGGCAGGCGGTAGGCCACCGGCGTTCTCGCGCCACGGGAACACGCCGACGGGGGAAGGAACCACGCGCCCTCGCGCCCAGAGAAGGAGGCCCACGCCCAATGTCGGACGCGCCATCACAAGAGGCCATCCAGGCCCTGGACAAGCTGTACGAATTCGAGCGGGAGCCCATCCCCGAGAACAAGCTGCAACCGGCGCGGCACTTCGCCGCCCTGCTGGCGGGCGAGCACGTCGCCGGGACCGAGTTCGTCATCGGCGCGATGTTCGTCGCCTGGGGCGTTCGCACGTACGACGTCATCGTCGGGCTGCTGCTGGGCAACCTGATGGCCGTGCTGACGTGGACGCTCATCTGCACGCCCATCGCCATCCAGACGCGTCTGACGCTCTACTGGTACCTCCGCAAGATCGCCGGGCCCGTCACGACGATGGTCTACAACGTCGCCAACGCGGTGCTATTCTCCATACTGGCCGGTTGCATGATCACCGTTTCCGCGTCTTCGGTGCGCGTCCTCCTCGACATTCCCCCCCAGACGAACTGGTATCCCGAGGACTTTCGCTTCGTCATCCTCGTGCTCTTGCTCGGATCGGTCGTGGTGACGCTGGCGGTGCTCGGCTTCAAGCGGCTCGCTCAGTTTGCCCAGATCTGCGCGCCGTGGATGTTCCTCATGTTCCTCGGCGGGGGATTGGTGCTCCTGCCCGGCGTGGCGGCGCAGACCGGGGTCGGAGAGATCAAGAGCGTCGCGGATTTCTGGAAGCTGGCCGACGCCGCCATCTGGACGGGCCGGGCGCCGGAGGGCGAGTCCATGTCGTTCTGGCAGGTCGCCGCCTTCGCCTGGATCTGCAACCTGGCCATGCACGGCGGGCTCTCGGACATGGCGTTGTTTCGCTACGCCAAGACCGTCTCGTGCGGCCTGACGTCGGCATTCGGCATGTTCTTCGGCCACTATATTGCCTGGATCTGCGCGGGCATCATGGGCGCGGCCACCGCGCTGCTGATGCAGGAGTCGATCGGCAATCTTGACAGTGGCGCGATCGCGATGCAGGCCTTGGGATATGCCGGGGCCATCGCCGTCATCTTGGCCGGATGGACGACCTCCAACCCGACGATGTACCGCGCCGGCTTGGCGTTTCAGGCCGTCACGCCCGGGTGGCCACGATGGGCCGTCACCGTCGTTGCGGGTGGGGCCACCACGATCATCGCATGCTTCCCCTTTGTCTTCACGCGGCTGTTGAACTTCGTCGGCTGGTACGGGCTGATCCTCATGCCCGTCGGGGCGATCGTCTTCACCGAGCACTGGATCTTCCCGCGGATCGGTCTGACGCGCTACTGGGCCTCCCGCAAGAAGCTTGCCTTGAGTTGGCCGGCCCTACTGAGCTGGGGCATCGCCGTGGGCGCCGCCGTCGTCATGTCGATGACGCAGCTGCTCCGCAAGCTGGGCATCGTTACCGCGGGCCGGCCCGAAGGGGATACGTTCTTCTACTTCCTTCCGATCTGGTTCCTGACAGCGATCCTGTACACGATCTTCGCCTCGATGGCCGGGGCGCGCGAGCCGTTCGAAGAGGAGCCGGCCGATCCGCAGACGCCCCCGCCGACGTCCGCGACCGAGGGCGAAGAGGCCTCGGGATCGACCCCGCCTGAGCCCGAAAGCGCCCCGCCTGGCGGCGGTAGCACCGCTTTGCTTTGGATCAGCGGGATCATCTCGCTTGCGTGCTTGCTTGCCTGCCTGATCCTGCCCATCTGGGTCTTCGCGATGGGGACGACCGGGTATGAGGATCGACTCGACTGGTTCCATGGAATCATCCTCTGGCCGAGCGTGATCTATCTGGTCTTCGCCACCGTCTGGGCGGTGCAACGCGAGAAGGTATCCGGGGAGTTTTAGGCGAGCGTACGCAAGCACGCCAACGCCCGACGCAGACTGTCCGATCGACGTGCCGCATCCGACGGGCGCCACTTGTTGACGACGAAGTCGGTGAGCAACTCGTTATAGTCGCGGCCGACCTGTCTCCCGCTTGTCTTGGTTGGCACGAGTCCGTCCCGGACGGTCCGACGTCGTGAGCGTCTTGCCAGGTCAACCAGCGTCTGTTTGGGATCCTCCAGCTCTTCGGGACGAAGGGGAATCTTGGCCTGCGAGACAGCCAGAAGGTTTGCGATGCGCTCTCGGTCGGCAAGCAACCAGGCCTCCACCGCGCGCACCGCGATCGGAGGGGCACTGGAGGGCACGCGGTCACTCCGGCCAGAGTGTGAGTTGTTCCAGTTCGGTTGGGGCTGTTTCCGGCATGACGGCTTCGCCCAGCGACATGTTCTGCCCCGTTACGAGTGCGCGGAGGACCTCGTGCCTGCTCGCTTGTGAGATCGACGTGCCCTCTCGTCCGGGCTTCAGAAGCAGAACCTCATCCAGGCCGATCCCGTCATCATGGAGGAGTTCCGGTGAATGCGTACTGATGAAGACCTGCCGAGGAGATCCCCGCTGCACGCGCGAGAGCATGGAGGGAACTCGCCGGACAACCTCCGGATGAAGCGAAAGCTCGGGTTCCTCCAACAGCAATGGCCCCGATCCGTCGAGTACGACCCACATCAGACCGAGCAGTCGAAGCGTGCCGTCGGACAGCTGCTCCTCGCCCTGCCAAGCCCCTTGGGGACGCCAGTGCTCGTACTTCCCGTGGAGATGAGGTCTTCCTTGCGCATCTGGCTGAAGCTTAAGCTCCTTACTGAGTCTCTGCTTGACTCCGGTTGATAAGTTTGGTATATGTTAGGTATTACG
>CAZKCX010000587.1:0-4742 GCA_964550865.1 uncultured Planctomycetales bacterium | reverse complement strand
GGTGACGGTCGAAGGCTCCGAGGACGTGACCGCGCCGCAGCTGCCCGCGCTTCCGGATTTCGTTGTGAGCGCCGCCGGCACGCCCAACACGCAGCGAAGCGTGAACATCATCAACGGCCGGGTCACGCGCAGTCTGACCGTGACGTATGCCTATCGCCTCCGCAGCCTGAAGGTCGGCCGGCTGGAGATCCCGCCCGTCTCCATCACCGTCGACGGGCGGACGCACAAGACCCGACCCATCACGATCACGTCCCGGCCAAGCCACAACAAGGGCATCTTCGAGGTCGAGTTCCTCGGCCACCGCGATTCCGTCTACATCGAACAGCCGCTGGACCTGACGCTGCGAATCCTGGTGCGGCGTCCCGAAAACGAGCCGGAAGGGCGCTTCGCCAATCAGATCTGGCGGATGCTCCGCAGCCGCAGCGACTTCGGCCTGTTCGACAAGGCGGTGGAGGCGGGTGAGTTCGACCTGAAACCCGGCGTCAAGCGAAAGGACGCGCAAGGAAAATCGCACTCCTTCATCGTCTTGGAGGGGACGTTGCGGATTCGTCCGGAGAAGCCGGGGACGCTGACGCACGATCCGCTCTTCCTCGAGATCCCGGCGAGATCGGGTCCGTCGTTCGTCGAGATCGTCGAGGTGCCCGACATCGTCGTCAAGCCGATCCCGCAGGAAGGCAGGCCGCCGACGTATAACCGCGCGGTCGGCCGGTACGACTTCCGCGTTTGGGTCGACCGCACCGAGGTCCGCCGCGGCCAGCTCATCACGCTGAACATGGAGATCACCGGCGAAGGCTTGCTCGAGCGGGTCTCGGCCCCGCCGCTGGCGAAGGTCCCCGAGCTGACCGAGCACTTCAAGGTGCTCGACGAGCAGCTCGCCGGCGAGATCAAGGACGGCAAGAAGATCTTCCGCCAGAAGATCCGCGCGATCGACGAGAACTGCAAGGCTATCCCGGCGATCCCGTTCACGTTCTTCGATCCGGAGGCCGACGGCGGTGCGGGCGAATTCGTCACCGTGCAAAGCGAGCCGATCCCCATCACCGTCGTGGCGACCGAGATGGTCACGCCCGAAGAGATCATCGCACCCGTGGCCAACGGGCAGATCCAGACGGCCGTGCTCACCGAGGCGGCCGATTCGATCCGCGCGAACTACGACGAGGCCGATGCGGTGCTCGCCAATCAGGCGTTCAGTCCCGGAGCCGGCTGGGCGGCTGCCATGGTTATGCCGCCGCTGGTCTGGTTCGTGGGATGGATCGCACATCGCTATTCCGAGCGACTGCGGACCGATGTCGCGCTGGCGCGGCGGCGCACTGCCCGCCGGAACGCCGAACGATCGCTTCGCGCGGCGGTGCGGACCGGCGAGCCGACCGATGCCGTTAGTGCGGCCCTCCTCGGCTACATCGCCGATCGCACGAACCTGCCGACCGGAGGCCTGACGCGCCCGGACGCCGTCGCGCGGCTGCGGGCCGACGGCGTGCCCGACGAGGACGTCGAGGTCGTCGACGAAGTCCTTCAAACCTGTGAGGCCGCCCGGTACGCGGGCCTGACCACGACGGGCAGCGAGCTGGTCGAGCGGGCATCGGACTGCGTCAAGCGGCTCGAGAAGGTGTGGAAGACGTGAGAAGCGCCGACAAATCATGCCACAGGGGGGAGGGCAGGCCGACAGGCCGACGCATCGACGTGCTGAGACGGCGTTCGATCGGCGAGCGGCGTCGGTGCGCCTCGCATGTGACTGTCGCGTCGGTCTTCGCGTTGGCCTTCGTGGCGCCGGCGTGGGCCACGATGTCGCGGACGCGGCGGGTCGAGGTCTTCTCCCAGGCGCAGCGGGCCTACGAGCGGGGCGTGCAGCTCACCTCGGAGGACCCGAACCAGGCGGAACGCTTCCTCCGTGAGGCCGCCAACGGATTCCAGGCCCTCGTCGACGACGGCGTCGTGAACGGACGGCTCTATTACAACCTCGGCAACGCCTACCTCCGCCGCAAGGAGATCGGCCCCGCCATCCTGTACTACCGCAAGGCCGAGCGGCTTCGCCCCGACGACGCCCGCCTGGCCGAGGGGTTGCGCGTGGGCCGGAGTCTGCGCCGCAACGACATCCCCGTGACCGGCCAGACCGCGCTGCTGCATGCGCTGCTGTTTTGGCACTACCGCACGTCGCTGGCGGGTCGGGCGACGGTCGGCATCGTGGCATACGTGCTGTTCTGGCTTGCGGCGATCGGGGCGACGTTCGTGCCTCGCTACGCCTGGCGATTCGTGTTGCTCGCGTTGGCGGTGGTCTGGGTGGCGCTGGGGATCTCCGTCGCGGCCGGCGCGTACGCCAATGCCTACGATCGCGAGGGGGTGATCGTGGCCGACGACGTCGTCGTGCAGAAGGACCCGGGCATCGGTTCGAGCCCGGCGTTCGAGGAGAAGCTGCACCAGGGCGTCGAGTTCGAGCTCCTCGGCCGCAACGACGGGTGGATGCACGTCATTCTGCCGAACGGCAAGTCCGGGTGGATCCCCGGCGACGCCGCGGAATTAATCTGACGCGCGGACCCGCCAGCAGGCCGAGCTCCTCAGCGGATTTCAAGAAGGACCGAACGGTGCGTCAGAAAGAACCTGAATCTGGGTGGCGCAAGGCTTCAGCCGAGGGGGTCCATCGCTCGCGCGATGGGGACGCGAATCTTCGGTCGAATTCGTGTCCCCCACCTCTGAAGAGGTGGGCCACCCAATCTTTGCAGACTGTCCGGGGATTCATGCAAGTAGCTTGGGATGCCGCTGCGGGGTACATACATTAGGACAGATTCCGTAGAGTGGCTATTCCCTATTGGCGTTACAGTTCGCGGGATGAGGTCTGGTTTCGGTGCCCTTCCAGGAACGCCATCAGCATCCGCCCGTAGCGCGACCACAGTTCGGCTCGGCTCAACCGGCTCGCCGACCGCGGAAGCTCCACCGTGACGATCGGGATCCCCCGCGTGATGCCCGCATACGAACCGAGCGAGCCGGGCCTCCCGCCGAGCTTCCGAACGGGGAGATCACACACCGCCGCCATCCGCCGCGCGAGGGCCTCGGCCGGCCCGTCGTAGTCGATGCACGACAGCGGCTGATGCAGCGAGACGATCCGCGCCGGTGCGTATCGCGCGAGCAGGTAGTAGATCGCGCGACTCTCCGGTTCGGACAACGCCTGCGGCCCGTTGCGTCGGCTCGCACGGAAGTTCGCCGCGGGAAAGTTGCGATTGACGTCCACACCATGCACGTTGAAGCGCGTGCCCTGCGCCAGGCCGTCCGGGTTCGCGGCCGGAAAGACGACGACGCGCAGACCACGCACGCGTTCGGGCTCCTCGCCGAGCCGCTCGATCAGCTCCTCGACCAGCGGCGTGCCGGCCGGCTCGTTGCCGTGGATACCGGCGACGACCAGCATCGTCTCCTCCCCCCGCCCGACGACGTGGATCCGAAGCGGACGACCCTCGACCGACTCGCCGATCACCTCTTCCCGGATCGGGACCTCGTCGGCCTGCTCCGGCGGTGCAAAGACCCCGCGCTCGGTCTGCTCTTGGCAGCCGGTTGCGAAGCCTGCGGCCGCGGACAGCCCAAAGACGAGCCGAAGCCATCTCTGTGTGAGGTTCGCGGCCATCACTGACACGTCGCAGCCGGCTCGGGCAGGTCGCGGTCGATCTCGTCGAGGCGGTAGCCGAAGCCCGGCCCTCGAATCGTCGACAGGTCGACTACACCCTCGCGCCTCTTGTAGACGCCGGGATGGACCTTCTCCTCCGGCTTGGAGGCGTCGGGGTAGAACTGCATGCTGTTCGTCTCGACGCCCATGATCGTGCCGGCGTGGGCGGCGAGCAGGCAGTGCGGGATCTGCGCGAGCATCGGATTCGTCAGGTCCTGCACCATGAGCGTCATGCCGTGGGCCTTCGCCCAACACAAGCTGAGCAGCGCGCCGGTCTGGGTCTTGCAGGTCTTCAGCGCGACGCCCGTCCACCCGAGCGACCGCCCCAGCCGAATGAGCTGCCAATCGTGGGCGCTCTCGTCCAGGAACAGCGGCTTGCGGGCCGAGACGCTGTGCACGTCGATCGGGTGCTCCTCCAGCTCGTACGGGAACGGCTGCTCGACGTAAAGGATCATCCCGTAGATCCGCGGGTGCTCGGCCACCAGCCTATCGAGGATGTCGTTCACGTACGCCGGATCGGTGACGGTGCAGTTGAAATCCGACGTAAGCCATTGGACCCCGCCGTCCAGCGCGATCTCACCGACCTTCACGAGCCGGTCGTAGTCCCATGCCGCGTCGTTCCCGCGGAGCTTGACCTTGAGGCACTTGAGGCCGTCTTGGGCGATCCAGTCGGCCAGCAGCACGGGATAGCCGTCGTCGGGCTCCTCGCCGGTCAGCTCGGACGGATCGATCAGGTCCTTCCCGCCGACGAGGTGCCAGGCGGGCATGCGGTCGGCCCGCGGGAAGTCCAGGAAGTCGGACGGATACGTGCCGCCGAACGAGACGTCTGCGCCCTCGGCGGGCGTGAGGAACGCCGACAGGTCCGTCGTCATGAAGTCGCTGTTGTAGGTCTCGTAAACGGGTAGCTTGTGGACCATGCCGTAGGCGTCGTGCAGGGCGATGTCGAACGCCGAGCAGCAGACCAGCGCCGCCAGCCACGGCATAGGCTCTTTGCCTTCGCGCTTGGCGTTGAAGGCATCGAGCAGCGCCGGCAGCGCTTCCTCAATGAAGGCGTGGCCGACCTCGATCGGATGCCCCGTGACGTCGAACGCCGCCC
>CAZKCX010000586.1:0-4752 GCA_964550865.1 uncultured Planctomycetales bacterium | reverse complement strand
CAGGGCGCGTGCGAGCGGTTCCTCCGCGACCATCGCCGGAGCTGGTGAACGTCGCGGACTACATCTTCTGCATGACGCGGCGACACCTGGAGACGGTGAACTACGTCATGCCGTCCGCCCGCGCGAAAGTCCTGCTGCTCGATTCCGAGGGCGACGTGGAAGACCCCATCGGCGGGAGCGAGGAGCTCTATAAGGCCCTGGCTGATCGGATGGAGAAGCTGATTCGCAAGCACCTTGAGGACATCGAACTATGAAGATCGCGATGGGATGCGATCATCGCGGCTACGCCGCCATGCATCGCGTCCGAATGTTGCTGGAAAGCCGGGGACACGAGGTCTCCGACTTCGGCCCGAAACAGGACGGGGAGGTCTCTGACTACCCGGACGCGGGATACCCTGCCGCCCGCAGTGTCTCGGAAGGAGAGACCGAACGAGCCATCCTCTTTTGCGGCAGCGGTGTGGGGATGTCCATCGTGGCGAACAAAGTCCGGGGCGTGCGAGCGGCCCTGTGTCACGACGAGCTGACGGCCGAGATCTCTCGCCGCCACAACGATTCGAACGTCCTCTGTCTCTCGGCGGACCTGCTCGGGGAATCGCTGATCGAGCGCATCGTCTCCGCCTGGTTGGACACGCCCTTCGAGGCCGGTCGACACGAACGGCGCAACGCCAAGATCGCCGACTATGAGATGAAGGAAATGCGCAACCACTGCCCGAAGGCCGAATAGGCCTCCGTCACGCTGGAGGCGCGAGCCCTCGCTCGAGGGTGGTTACTTCAAGTTCCCCATATCGTGCACGACGAGGACCTTGCGGAGCAGCAGGTAGTTCTCGCCTCGGTAGGTCGTCACCTCGCCGGTGACCTTGAACTTGACGGGCTTGGTCCCGTTGGCGGAGGTGATCTCCATGGTCTGGAGGTCCTGGTTGGGGAGGATCTCCATCGGCGGCTCGCGAAGGACCTTGCCCTCGCTCTCGAAGACGAAGAACCAGCCGTCATCACGGCGGACGAGCCGCCCGATCCGATCGGTGATCATCGAGCCGTCGGGATGCAGAGGCCGTTCCGCCTTGCTGGGGCTCACCGATGGGCGACTCGCGGTGGGCGGTCGATAGTGGGCCGCCTCCGACGGCGTCGCCGGATCGGTCGGCATGATCACCGGTCGGGACTGTTTCTTCTTCATCAGCTCCTGGAGGATCTCGACGGCGGACGGCCGCCTTGGCGGATCGATCTCCGACGGGTCCTTGGCCTTGGCGGATTGCGTCGTGGCGGCGGCCGCGTAGACGACACCATCGCCGCCGAGGCCGTACGAAAGCCCGAAGACCAGACCGCAGACCGCCCCGCAGCCCAACACCATCGACCCGATCCGCCCGAATGCGGTTATCGGATGTCTTGACCTCATCACGACTCGACCTCCGTTGTCTTCCGCCCCACTCCAGACTAGATCGGCAAACCCGACGCCGATTCCACTTCCAAACCGTTGGACGCAACGCCCCGGTCGACCCGCCGACCCGAGGTCACTCATCACGACGGCGCCCGGCTGCAAGACCGCTGCTCGAAGCGCGGCTCGGACGCCCCCATCCTCCCCATAGTGTGCGATAGGACGGCCATTCGATGCAAGGCGTCCTGGAGCCCGATGTCGGCCACGACCTCACCTCCTCTGGTGCGCAGCGTCATGACGGGGGTACGAAAGCGACCGCCTGGCGGTTCGCCCACCGCTCGACGTCCGATAGCTCATCGTGCGTCTTCCAGAACGGCATGAGCCGGATGCAACGGGGATGGCTTGTGCAGATCGCCGAGGGACCTCGTCACGCAAGGCGTCTCGGCCAACGCTACAGCGGAAAGTCGCTTCCGACGCAAGTTCGGATCGTGGCGACGTCGATGCCGTCCCTTTCCAGCGTCTGAAGGGTTGAGCTTCGATGGCCGGTCTTGGCGGCGGCGCTGTGATTTCGTATGACCGGGGGTTCGAAGCTAGCGCCTCGCGGGTTCATTGTTCGCGATAATCGCGGAGGAGCCGATCCCGTTGATGATCTCTACGCCGCGGACGCCGTTGTTCTCGGTGATGATCGCATGCCGCAACCCGGGCTTGAGATGGATGCTCGGCTCAGTGGTTCCGAAGCTGCAGCCACGAACCTGGAGCTTGCCACTGTCGGCTTCGACCAGCGCCTTACCCGGGTTCTTTGTCCGCCCAAGACTGCTGAAGTAGCAGTCCGACAGCGAGACGTAGCTCTGTCCGTGCGAGACGACGTTCTGGTGCGACGGGCCCCAGAACGCGCAGTTGACCAGGCGGACCGAGCCGCGGCACGTCTTGTTGATCAGGACGCCGATCTTTTCTTCCCCGTGCATACAAACGAACTGGCCGTTCGTGATCAGCAAGCCCATGGGATTGATGGCATCGACGATGACGCACTTCTGCGCCTCGTCGGCGCCGATCCCGCAGAACTGCCCATTGGCGGAGCCCTTCTTCGTGGCGATGAATCGGTAGCCGACACGTACCGGGAACACGAACGTATTGTTTACGTACTCCCAGTCCGTCCGTCCGAAGAGGAAGGCCTCGCAGTTCTTCCACATGAACTCGTGAACCGGCTTCCACTCGCCCTGGACCGCCGGCGACGACCACCAATGGCAATGGAACTGGACGTTGTCGATTCGGCCGATGTCGGTGCAGGCGTCCACGAAGATCCCACGCCGCAGTACGCAACCGTAGACGCTTCGGATGCGATGGCGAACGTTGGGCTCCGGGCCGGTGCGGATGCCGTTGTAGCTGTTGATCAGCGTCACGTTCTCGACCGTGTTGTCCATCCCTTGGAGGTGGAACGTCCACGGATAGGGGCGAATGTCGCGAACCTTCTGCTCGGGATAGTAGACGGTCAGGCCTCGGACGGCCGACGAGCTGCCCATCTCGAACAGGGCGGGGGCATCTTCCTTGTCCCTGCCGCCGGTGGCCAGGATGACCGACCCGATGAGCGGATCACTCCACTGAGGGGACACGGCGAGGCCCTCGAGCACGACGCCCGGGGGGACCTTCAGGCTGCCCTTCACGAGAAACCGACCCGGCGGCAGATGCACGCGCCCGCCTGTCTTGCCGGCCGCATCGAGGGCCGCCTGGATCGAACCGGTGTCGTCGGTGACGCCATTGCCCTTGGCGCCGTGCGCTCGAACGCTGACCACACCTTCCATCCCAACCGGCTGCGTGGTGGTCGGCCCCAAAACGACTGTGGACAACGTCAACAACAGCGTACTCGATGTGAACATTCCCTTTCTCTCCCGGCATGATCAGCGCCGTACTTGCGCCGGCCATGGCCGTCCCAGACAGATAAGATGCCGTCTCGATGGGTACCCAGCGCGAAGCACATGGCCTTTAGATTGCCATCGCCACGCTTGGCGTTGGTTTCCATGGTACCGTTTCACTCATGTGCCGGACCGATGCGGATGTTGCGGTAGCCTACCTCTTCGCTGTGGTTCTGGAACCCCAAATAACCGCTCTTGCGGCGGCGGGTCAGCTCGGGGAAATCGGCCGGCTTGGCGTTGACGACGACGATGCCATTGTGGGTCACCCGGTAGTTGAGCCCTCGGCAGTTGATCTCCAGACGGTGCCATTGGCTCGGCGGAAGGTCTACCCGGGGGTTGGCCGCGGCGATGGCGTAGAGACTCCCGGTGAACTGGTAGGGTTTTAGTTTGGCGTAGCGGGGATGCGTGTCGTCCAGGATCTGAATCTCGACGCCGGAGTCGGGACCGTGGTGGTCGCCGTCTTTCGGCACGCGGACGTAGACCCCTGAGTTCCCGCCGGGTTTGATGCGATACTCCAGACGCAGATTGAAGTCGCCATGCTGGCCGGTGCCGCGGAGCCATGAGCCCCGACGACCGGTGCATTTCAACCGCCCGTCTTCCACCTTCCAACACCCGCCGGCGCCGCCGGCCTCTTCCCAGCCGGCAAGCGTCTTGCCGTCGAAGAGCGACTTGTAGCCCAACTCGGTGATGCGGACGTTGCGAAACAGGAACCGTCCGCCGCCGGGCACGTCGGCCTGCAAACAGATGTATCCGCATGGCGTCTCTAGTCCGTCGGCCTTCCATGCCGGCTGCCCGTTGATCTTCAATGCGGCAGTTGTGCCGATCACGGTGAGCTTGAAACGGTTCCACTCGCCCGGCTTGCAGAGCCCCTGGCTGACGGTCCCTTTCAGACCGGCGACGTTTCCTTCCAGGCCCTTGCGTAGATGGACCCGATATCGGTTCGGCCAGGGGCAGCCGGGTGGCGGCAGTTCGCAGCGGAAGTAGACGCCCGCATCGCATCGGTCAGGCGTCGATGTCTTCCAGTCGCATTCAAGGACGAAATCAGCGTATCGCGAGTCGGTCCGCAGCAGGCCGTTTCCTTCTTCGATGGCAATGGCCCCGTCCTTGACGCCTATCTGGCAGCCGGTCACTTGCCAACCGGCGAGCGTCTTGCCGTCGAACAGCGAGGTCGCATATCCATCCAGTTCTCCGGCATCGGCGGGAGCAACTGAAAGCAGAACAACTGGCGACACAACAACGAATAGCAGGGTCTTCATTGTCGACGGAGTCCCGTAGAGCGTTTCGGATCGATCTTCTGCATGCCAATCCTACTGTGCGGCGCTCGGCAGGTCCACAAAGCGGGTCGACCTCACTGGGCAAGCGGCAGCCTGAGCGGTGATAGGCCATTTTCACTTGACGCAAGTGCTTGGTTCGGTAGCCTAGCCCAAGTTTGACACCTGGGCCGATGATCCGGCGGCGAAAACCGCGTTTTCG
>CAZKCX010000585.1:0-4754 GCA_964550865.1 uncultured Planctomycetales bacterium | reverse complement strand
GCAGATCGAATACCACAACTTCAAATGGGCACCGACCGCGGGGGCGGGGTTCGGGACGGTCCGCGGCGAGGTCAAGGAGGGCGGCCTCAAGAAGGCGGGCGGTGCGTCGGACGACCCGTTCGCCATCGAGGAACCGGAGGAGGAGGAATCGGGCGAGGTCGTGATCGAGGTCGACTACGTCGCGGAGTGGTTCGACAAGGGCGACCTGGTGGACCTGCCGATCACGCGGAAGATGCCGCGGGACAACTGCCTGTTCTGCCACTACAACCGGCTCCGCGAGTCGAAGGAAGGGCGCTCCCACCACTGGATTCGGGACATCCACTACGAGGCCGGGCTGCTCTGCACCGATTGTCACAAGAACCACCTGGATCACCGCATCACGCGCGGCGACGGCAGCGAGGCCGACGTCGCCCGTGAGCCGATGAACAAGGAGTTTTCCTGCGAGGGCTGTCACTATCTCGGCCGCGGGGCCGCCCCGGAGACGGACCATCCCGGCTTGCCCGAGTTTCACCTGAATGAGATCACCTGCACGGCCTGCCACAGCGGTTTCGAGCCGAACATGACGGTCGAGGCACAGATGACGGCCATCGCGCACCGGCTCGGCCTGAGTACCGAGGACGATCTGACGAAGCGCGGGCCGGTGATGTACGGGCCGGTGTGGAAGCGCGGCGAGGGCAGCGAGAAGATCGGCCTGTATCGCTATGCCTATCCGCGCTGGTGGGGCAAGAAGACGGAGCAGGGCGTGACGCCGCTGCCGCTGAAGGTCGCACAGGCCGCGGTCAAGAAGGCCGGCGAGAAGATCCAGGACGACAACAAGGACGGCAAGCCGGAGGTCAACACCGACGCGGAGATCGCCGCGGTGCTGGCCGCCCTCGCCGATGGGGTCGGCAAGGACGCCACCCCCGTGCTCGTTGCCGCGGGTGGGATCTACGAGCGCGACCGCGAAGGCGCCGCGTGGACGGCCCATGAGATCGCCCAGCCGTACTACTGGCCGATGGGGCACCCGGTCCGGCCTGTGCGTGAAGCCCTCGGGTCGGGCGGATGTACCGATTGCCACGACGCCCACGAGCCGTTCTACATGATCAAGACGCTCGTCGACGACGACACCGAGCCGGAGCCGGCCATCCACAGCTACAACCTCCTTGGCACGACCGCGTCACTGGTCGAGTTGGGCGAGTTCCGGGAGGAGTTCGTCAAGCAGATCCTGGTGTGGATCATCCCGATCATCGCCGGCCTGTGCCTGCTGCACTACGTGACGTTCGGTCCGAAGATCGTCCCCACCGACGAGCCCGAACCGGATGTGCAGCGGTTCGGCGTGCTGGAGCGCGCGATGCACCTGTTCCTCTTCGTGGCGTTTCTGGCGCTCTCGGCCACGGCGATCGGATTCCTTACCAACAAGCTGCCGGTCGCGCGGGGGAGCTTCTGGACGAGCCATTGGGCACTCGAGCTGCATGAGATCGCCGGATTCGTCTTCGCCGGTGCCACGGTCGTCGTGACACTGCGGTGGTTCGTGACGTCGATCCCGAAGGCGTACGACATCGAGTGGTGCAAGATGCTCGGCGGCTACCTGTGGATCCAGGGGCATCCGCCGGCCGGAAAGTTCAACTTCGGCCAGAAGGGGTTCTTCTGGGTCGCGATGGCGCTGGCGATTGTGCTGTCGATCACGGGCATTACGATGTGGCTGAATCCCGGCGGCGACGAGGGTTGGGCGACGATCGCCTACACGTTGCATGATCTGGCGGGTGTCCTGTTGATCGCCTTCGCCGTGGTGCATCTGTACCTGACCACGATCGCCAACCCCGGCACGCTGAGCAGCATCTTCACCGGCCGGGTGACCAAGAAGTGGGCGCGCAACCACCACCCGAACTGGGCGGAGGAGATGCTCGGTCCGGGCGAGGGGTCGTCGCACTAAGCGGTCGCGAGCGTTGCAGCGAGGGAGACCTCGCGTGTAGGCCAGCCTCACAGGATGCGGCCCGAGGGGGCCAGCCATATGGGGCCCAGCGGTTCGGTTGGCCTGCCCCCAAGCCGCCCTCGGCGGGGCGAGCTGTACGGGTGAATCCCTCTGAGCATTTCGTAGGGGCGATCATGACCACGCACCGATTCGCCACAGCTGTCGCCGTTCTTCTCGGCTCGACGGCGTGGGCGGCGTCGCCGAAGTCCTTTGCGACCGATTCGCTCGGCGGTACGCTGGCCCGCGACCACCAGAGCCGCGGGATGTATTTCCAGGGCAAGCACCGGCGGACGTACGTGACCTACATGGATCACGACTTCGACGCCCGCATCACCTACTACGATCACGACACCAAGCGGTGGGCGGAACCCGTCCGCGTGGATGACTGCATCGCGGAGGTGGGCTGGTGCAAGGGCATCAAGGACGGCCACAACGCGCCGAATCTGTGGATTTCCAAGAGCGGGACGATCCACTTGCTGTACGGCAGCCACGGCACGCCGTTCAAGTACGCGCGGAGCCGTGCGCCCGAGGACATCACGCAGTGGCAGCTCGGCAAGCGCCTGACCCACTTCGCCACGTATCCCTTCTTCTCGCAGCTGCCAGACGGCGAGCTACTGGTGTTCTACCGCCACGGTCCGACGGGCGGCTACAAGAACCCGTTCCTAGGCTTGCTCCGAACGAAGGACGAAGGCCGGACCTGGAGCAAGGTGCACAAGCTCGCGGCCTTCCGGAAGGCCTGCAAGCTCAACGGCCGAAACGCCATCTACGATCCGACGCTCGGCCGGATCCACCTGAACCTTGCGCTGATCCCCAAGGGGAGCTGGACCCGCTATGCCTGTCAGTACGATCCGAAGGCCGACACGATGTACTCCTGGGACGGCAAGACCTACCTGGGCGAGATGCCCGGCGACGAGGAGCTGGTCAGGCACGGCCGCGTCCACGGACGGACGCTGTGGGAAATCTTCGCGCGCGACGGCGTGCTCTACTTCCTGCTCAAGCGGGGCAAGGGCCACGCCTTCGCCGTGTGGGACGGCAAGAAGCTCCGCTATGCCGACATCCCGAACGAGAAGACGGCCGGCTTCCAGAGCGGACCGATTTGGACGACCGACGGCAAGCACATCCGCGTTTTCGGCATCCGCCAGACCGATCCGCCGACGGACGTTCGCGGCGGCGATCTCTACGTGTGGTCCAGCGAGGACGGCGGGCGGACGTGGGACGACGGCGTGTGCCTCGTCGATCGGCGCAAGCTCGGGCACGGCCTGCAGGGGTTGAATCTCGTGACGGACTATCCCGGTCACGGCCCGTTCCTGATCTTGGGCGAGGCGACGGGTGCGTATCCGAAGGACTTCAAGGTCACGCCCCAGAACCACTACGACAACCCGTGGCGGAAGAACAAGCGGCTCTGGGCCCTCGACGAGGAGTACGAATGGCTCCGTGCCGCGAGCCGCTGAAGAGACGCTTCTTCCCAACGCGGCGGTGGCAGCCATTCCTCTGTACATCGCCGGCGGCATCTGGTATGGGTAGCCCGATTTCCGCCGACCTAGAGACCACAATGTGACGATTGGGGAGTCGTTGTATGATGCTTGCCGCGGGTGGGATTACGTTTGTCGACTGGGTCGTCGTCGCCCTCTATTTCGTCGGGCTGATCGGCATGGGGGCGTGGTTCGCGTACCGGCAGCGGACTACGGACGAGTACTTCCTCGGCAGCCGATCGATGCCGTCGTGGGTGGTCGGCCTGAGCATCATCGCCACCCTGCTGAGCACGATTTCGTACCTGGCCATGCCGGGGGAGATGATCAAGCACGGCCCCGGCGTGTTGTTGAACCTCTTCAGCATCCCGATGGCGTACTTCCTGATTGCCTACATCTTCATCCCGTTCTTCATGCGGCTTCCGATCACCAGTGCATACGAGTATCTCGACAGTCGTTTCGGCAATGCCACGCGGGCGCTGGGGGCGATCTACTTCATCGTGATTCGCATCGTGTGGATGAGCGTGGTCGTGTACACGGCCAGCGGGGCGATGGCGCGGATGACGGGCACGAAATTGGAGTACGTCGTGCTGGCCGTAGGGATCTTCACGACGTTCTACGCGGCGCTGGGCGGCATTCGCGCGGTCATTTGGACCGACGTCATCCAATTCATCATCCTGATGGGTGGGGCGGTCTTTGCCGTGTGCTTCGTGTCGTGGCATATGGGCCTGACGAGTTGGATCTCGGTGGCCATCCAGGAGAGCCGACTCGAGTCGCCGATCTTCTCGTGGGACCCGCGGGTGCGCATCACGGTCGTCAGCATCACGCTCCATTACTTCGCGTGGCGCATCTGCACGTACAGCGCGGATCAGACCGTCGTGCAGCGGTACCTGACAACGCGAGACGCGCCGGCGGCGAAGCGCTCGTTCCTGATCGCGATGATCAGCACCTTCTCGCTGGCGGTGGTCCTCTCGATGGTGGGCTTTGCGCTGTTGGCCTACTACCAGCATCACCCCGAGTTCCTTACGGGTGAGATGTCGGGCAAGCTCCGCGAGAACGCGGACGACGTCTTTCCCTTCTTCATCGCCCATCAGTTGCCGGTCGGCTTGACCGGCCTGATCACGGCGGCCCTCTTCGCGGCGGCCATGTCGAGTCTGGATTCCGGGATCAACTCGGTCAGCGCCGTGCTGCTGCGGGATTTCTTCGGTCGGAAGGGCCAAACACCCCAGGACGAAGACACCCACACCGTCGGCCAGGCCCGATTGCTCGTGGTCGTGCTCGGTGTGATCGTCGTGACCGCCAGCGCGCTGGTCGCCTACGTGCCTGGGAACTTC
>CAZKCX010000584.1:0-4755 GCA_964550865.1 uncultured Planctomycetales bacterium | reverse complement strand
GGAATGTCGTTCAGCGATCCGCCGCCAAACCTCGACATCGTTCGCATGGTAAGCGCGGGGTGGGCCGTGCCCGGAATGTCGCCGGCGACGGTCTCGCTGAGATGGCGGGGCGCGCAACCCGCCAACGAGGCGACGGCGGTTGCTGCGGCCACGAAGACATAGGCGAATCGTGTCATGTCACAGGTCCTTCTGAGTCCGACATTCCATGGCGCGGAGCGTTGCGAACACCTCGCAGCGTCACCGGCGTGGCCGACGACGCACAGCTCGCGGAGCTCGATCAACAAGCCCCAACGGGGCGACGTACAATAGCCGGGGTGGAGCGAAGCGCAACCCCCGGCTATTGTACGTCGGCCTTACAGACCTCAAGAGAGGACTTCGTTTCATTGGGCGGCTTCCTTCGTATGTGTCAATCAATCACCAAGCACGCGGGGATCGGCTCGGCGAGCTTGACGTATCGCGGCCCGTCGGTCATCCGCAGGCGCGAGTCGTCGGGGACGTTCTCGGTCTTGCCGAGGTGATCGACGACGCCGGAGACGCGGAGGTCGGCCGGGAGTCGGATCTCGTGCGGCTCGCCTCGCGTCCAGATCGCCAACACGAACGCGTTCCGTTTGCGGAAGACGACAACGAAGTCGTCGCGGCTCTTGAGGTCAATCCGCCCCACGGGCACGTGGCCGCGAAGTTGCTCGATGAGCGTCTTCATCGCGATGTACGCGGGCTGGAGGCCGTAGTCGTAGGCGAGCGTGCCGAAGTTGTGCTCCATGTCGTCGGGGTCGGTGCCGTCCATACCGAGTCTGTTCGCATGTCGTCACTCCGTAGCTTGGCGGTATCTTCGGCGATGGATGTTGGATTGGCAAACGCCACATCCAGGCCCGCGCCGAGGGGCATCGCTCTCGATTCTGAGGTGGCCGTCACCGCCTACGGGTTGGACATGGGTACCGTGATCCAGGGTGCCTAGGGGGGACCTCCTGAGGCGTTCGCCTCTGGGCCTCCCGTGGGGGACTTTGGCCTGAGAAGGAAGGCCTGATCGCTTGCCCGTAACGGGACCAGCTTCATCCCAGCTACACGAGACATGATTTCTCTTTCTGAGGCAATTCGGGCTTGCCTTCATCGTGTCAAGGTGCGAAAATTGAAATGGCGGAACACCTCGGGTGTGAGGGGAGAGTGTTCTATGCCACTTCTCGTGCCCAATCATGATCGAGCCAGAAGCGGTCTGGCACCGTTGGGTGGGGGTCCAGAGTCTGCTGTCCGTACATTGAGGAGGAGGCTACGAGCGATGAAACCTTACTGGATTTGGATGTTGGCTGGGATGGCCGGCTTGGCGCTCCTGCTGCCCCAGGTGGCCATGGCAAACTACTATGACGATTTCGGCGACGGGATGTGGGACGACCCGAACTACTGGCCCGATCCCTGCGACAAGAGCACGTGCCTGCTCAAACCGGTGCAGGGCCAGTGGCCCGTGGACTCGGACGACTTCGATCCCAGCGTCTACTGGGACGTGGACGACCCGCACTGGCAGATCTACGCGTTGTTTGGGGCCTCGCATTCGGTGGCGATCGATCCGAACTACGGTCCGGGTCTTCATCTATTCACCACCGACACCTTCGGATTGGCCCTCATCGGTGCGATCGTCAACTCCCCGCCGTGGACGTACAACCTCTATCCCGACATGAACCAGGATCCGAACAACAGCGATACCTTCTGGGGTCCGGAGACGAGCCACTACATGCTCGCCGAGCTTCGCTGGGCGGACGATCCCGACAAGGGCGAAGGCGTCGTGGCCCTCCACGTAGATTCCCAGTCCTGGACCGGCATGTTCCTGGGCCTCAACAAGGATGCGAGCGACGACAACCCGTACCTGTATATGCACTGCGGCACGGGCGGGTTGGAGTGGTTTGGCCCCGGGTTGCGGATCACGTCCAGCCACAACCACGAGCCCAACTACGCCGGCGAACCGGTGGATCTGACGAACGGCATCTGGATGCTGATGCAGTTTGACGCGGCCGACCCGAACGATTCGAGCACGCAGCGATGGAAATCCGCCGCCTGGGCGGGCGAGAAATACGACTGGGACGGCGACTGGTTGATGATCACGCAGTTCGACACCGGTGAGCCTCTCTATGTCGAGGGAAGGCCGGGCTACAAGGGCACGTGGGATCCGTGTGATCCCGACACCTATCAGCCCTACGAGAAGGGCGTGAACCTTCTGGCGGCGTACGGGATCTCGCTGGCAAACCTGCCGGCCTGGTGCATCTTCTCCGATGTCGAAGCGCGAACGGGGACCTTCAGCAACGATGCCAAGACGTTGACCTTGCACGTCGGCCACCCGGAGAACGGGGACGTCGAGATCAACCCGGACCTGCCGGATCCGAACGACCCGGCCACCGAAGAGGATCGCTTGCTCCAATACACGGACGGCACCGAGGTCGTGCTGATCGCCCACCCCGATCCGAATGGGAAAGGGTTTAACAAGTGGGAGGTCACGGACCCCGTAGACGCGAACAACAACTTCACCGACACGAACATGGTCCTGTACCTGACCATGGATCGCGACTGGGAGGTGGCGGCCAAGTTCAAGTGCGGCAGCGCGGGCTTGATGCCCCTTGTCGCTGCGTTTGGCATCCTCAGCTTGGCGGTGGTGGTCCGCCGAAGGTTCCTATAGCCCCGCCGAGCATGTAGACACCCCCGAGGTTCGCCTCGGAGGGAACGTTCAGAGCGGCGGTCGGTCTCGTATCGGCCGCCGCTCTTCTGCGCGCGGGCTTGACTGTTGGTAATACTTTGTAATACCATCCAGAGGATACGGCAACCGCTTGTCGTTGAAAGGCTGTGGGAACACGCCGCATCGGCGGTAAGACAGGCAAGACCCCGGGCGAATCGCGGAGGATCACGCATCATGGCTGAGAGCACACCGGCCACGATTACGTTCAAGGCGGAGGCGTCGCTCGTGGAGGCGATGCGGGCGATCCCCAATCGCTCGGCGTTTATCCGCTCGGCCATCCTGGCGGCATTGGACAGCACCTGTCCGCTCTGCCATGGCACGGGCATCCTGACGCCCGAGCAGAAGGAGCACTGGGATCAGTTCGCGGTCGACCACCGCATCAAAGAGTGCAACGAGTGCCATCAGTGGTACCTCGTCTGCGATCATCGGTCGGCCTAGGCCTGCATTTCAGAAGTATCGCGGCCAAATGCCCGAGCCGCCGGATTCATCCGGCGCGGCCGCGCGGCATGAATCCGCGGCTCGGGCCGCAAACGTGGCACACATGAACACTGCCATAGTCGTACCACTTGTGGAATACGGTACTAGGCCTCGATCCGCGGGCACCATCAGCCACGGGGAATACGGATGAGCACGTGCATTCGAACCCATGCAGCGTTCGTTCTGCTGATCGGACTGACCGGCGCGATTCCGTCCTGCCATCGCGGCACCGTTTCCAAAGACGGAAACGACGGCCGGCTCAACGTCTTCGTCAGCATCCCTCCGCAGAAGACCTTCGTCGAACGGGTCGGAGGCGATCGCGTGGCCGTCTCGGTCTTGCTGGCGCCGGGTCAGTCGCCGGCCACCTACGATCCGACGGCCAAGGACATCGTTCGGTTGTCCGCGGCGGATGTGTACTTCCGTATCGGTGTGCCCTTCGAGAAGCAGGTCGTGGGGAAGATCGACGAGAGCATCCAGGGACTCCGCATCGTGGACACCCGCGCGGGCCTCCCGACGCGTTCCGGCGATCCCCATCACGATTGCCGCCACGCCCCTGCGGAGGGGGCAGCCTCGTCTCAGGCAACGACGTCGGATACCTCGTTGGGGGAGGGGCCCGCAGGCCATGGTGATCATGACCACCATCATCAACACGACCTCGACCCGCATGTGTGGATGGATCCCCACCTCGTCAAGCGACAGGTGGAGACGATTCGGAGGGCGTTGACGGATCTCGACCCGGACGGCCAGGCGGAATACGAGAGCAATGCCGAGCGCTTCACAGAGGAGCTCGACGCGGTCGACGCCGAGATCCGCGAGAGGCTCCGGCCCGTGCGGGGAGGGGAGTTCTACGTCTTCCATCCATGCCTGGGATACTTCGCGGACGCCTACGGACTGCGGCAACAAGCGATCGAGGTCGGCGGGAAGTCGCCCACGGCCAAGCAGCTTTCACGCCTGATCGACCGCGCCAAGCGCGACGGCGTGCAGCTCATCTTCGTGCAGCCGCAGTTCGATCGTCGATGCGCCGAGGTGGTGGCCCGCGAGATCGGGGGGGCGGTCGTGCCGCTCGACCCGTTGGCCGAGGACTACATTCAGAACCTCAAGCACATCGCCAAGTCGATCCGTCATGCCCTGGACCAGAGGCCGACGACGAGCGCGCCGTGAGACGCCGGCCCTTTGCAGCTATCGCTGCGATCCTTCGTCGGGCGGAATGGACCTTGTATTGCATTTCAGAAGTATCGCGACGACCTGTCCGAGCCGGCGGATTCATCCGGCGCGGCCGCGCGGCATGAATGCCGCGGCTCAAGCAGCGACGGTGGCGTGTGCGGTTCTCTCCATAGTCGCACGATTTGTGAAAGGCGGTACTGGGCTGGTCACCCCGGCCGAGGGCTTAGACCTCGAAGGGATCGCGCCGCCGCGCCCCGCGCGAAGCCGCTCGAATCCGCAGCGCCGAGGCGATCAGGCTGATGCCCACCATACACACGGCGGCGGCCACGAGCGCGACCAGGATCTCGGGAAAGAGCGCGATGGCCACGCCGATAGCCAGGATCACGATCCCGAGCAGA
>CAZKCX010000583.1:0-4760 GCA_964550865.1 uncultured Planctomycetales bacterium | reverse complement strand
CCGACAGGATCGCGATCTCCTCCGGCTCGTAGATCGGCTTACGAGCTAGGACGTACTGCCACACGGCCGGATCGCTCTGGTCGATGCGATACGAGCGCGCGAACTGCTCCGGTGCGACGAAGGCGCGACGGTAGGCCTCCGGCGGGTCATACCTCCGATGCGTCTCCATGTAGTTGACGAAGAGCAGCAGAGGCCGCGAACGATCTCGTGAGCCCAGCCAGCTCTCGGCCAACTCTGTCGTGGCCCTGCCGCCCGCATCGTGCGCGAACCATCGGCCCAGGAGGGGGCCCAAGGGTGCGTCGTTCATACAGACGTACTGAACGAAGTCGCGCGGCCCGTTCCGCTTGGCGTAGGTCAGCTGGCCGGGGTCGACGAAGCGATCGAAGCCCTGCGTCAGGTTGGTCCACGGGGAGACGAGCGGGTTGTTCGACAGGGCCATCGTCTGGTAGCCGCGTTCCTTCAGACACTCGGCGAGGGTCGTGAACCCGCCGTCGAGCCAGAGACGGTCTCGACCGAAATCGGCGCCGTGCTGCGAAGGAAACAAACCGGTGAACATCGAGGCGTGGGCCGGCAGCGTCCAGACGCCGGGAGAGATGGCCCAACGAAAGAGCGTCGCATCGGCGGCGAAGGCATCGATGTGCGGACTCGTGGGGCGGTCGTAGCCGTAGCAGCCGAGCCGATCGGCCCGCAGCGTGTCGAAGACGATGAAGACGATGTCGGGGGGCCTGTCGGCCGGATTCGTCGGGCGCGGCGATTCCTCCGGCGGCCAGAACCCCTCGGCCGAAAACATCCGCGGCTTCGCCTGGAGCTGGAACCCGACGGATCCAAGGAGCAGGACGACGGCCACTCCCGTACATGCCGGCCGTACGCGGGCGAGCGCCCGACCGATCCGGCCCGAGCCGACGCGTGCGCAGATCACCGTCACGGGCACAAGGGCCGCCAGCCAGACGAGAACCAGGCCGCCGACACCGATCCAACCGTCGGGCAGGCGGAAATCATGGGCATAGAAGGCGTAGACCGAGACGAACAGGATGGCCTCCGCGACGATCAGGCTCGCCAGCGCCGTCGCGCCGGGCCGGAATACGCTCGCCAGGCGCGGAACCAGCCGCGAGGCGAGTGCGCCGACGATACAGGCGACGGCGGTTGCCGTCAGCGCAACGACCGAGTGACTGATCAGGGATATGCTGAAGGCGTTGAGCCACAACCTCCCGGTGGCCATGGCGAGATGCGATCGCATCTGAACGACCGGCTCGAGCAACCCGACGACCGCGCCGCCGACGAGCGCCACGCTCAGCCATGCACCGAACCATCCGAGACCGCGTGCGCGCGGCGCCGGCACGGGGCTTTCCTCATCCCACGGTCTGTCCTCGACGCGCGTCTTGTTGTTGTTCATTCGAACAACGCTCCTACGCAACGCTTGGGCCAGAATCAGGTAAAACCCTTTCTTGCTTTGCGCTGGGTTCTACCGTACTCGACGGATCCCCTAGCGATGGGTTTCCATCCTTGGGAGGGGGATTCATACGTTGATTCCCACCCGAAGAAAGCGCGTCATTCTTATTGTAGCAAGGGTGCAACCTAGCTGGCAAGGCCGCGCACGGCGCAAATGGTTGCGTAGGCGCCCCTCGATCGCGCTGACTGTCTTGCCGAGGGGCCACTGCCGGCTAGAAGCGAAAGAGTGTGCTAGGGACACCGTCACAACCGCGTTAGGTCGCTACGGCCGACTATTCGTGGCTGCAGGCGACGTTGCCGTCGTGCTTTGGAGGGCTTCGACGCTTGCCTGTACATCAGCGAGCTTACGGCGGAGACTAGCATCTAGAGGCTTGTCGCGAAGCGCCAGGGCGTAGTACTCGGCCGCACGGATTAAGCCGGGGACGACACTGAAGGCTTGGCCAAAGCGGAGCCAGTAGTCCCCGAGCTCCCGCGGATCGCCGAAGTGCTTGCTCATCTTCTTGAGCACTTCGAGGCAGCGCGCGCCGTCACCCGCATCCAGGAACAACGCGAAGGCGCGGCGGATGTCCTCCGCGAAGAACCCTTCGTGCTGCAGCATGAGCTTGCCGAACCGAAGCGCCTGCTCCGTGTTCCCCCGCTCGTCGTGGTAGGTCATCAGAAAGCCGAACGGGTTGCTGTAGCGACGCACGACATCCATGAGGGACGGGTACCGCCTCGGTGTCTCGACGTCGCGCACGAGTGCATCGCCGAACTCCTGAACGACCTGCGTGAGTCTCTCGTCATCCCCCGTCGCGCGACACGTGTGGAGGAGGATCCAGTCGAGATAGAGTGGCCTGCGCTCCGGACGGTAGCCGAACAGGTTCGCGTTGCAGAACACCGCGAGCACCGTCAGCCCGACGACCATCCCCAGCAGGGGACGGACGGAGCTCCGCGGCCGGCGCAGCATGCCCGCGCAACGCACGATCGGAAAGGACGCGAAGGGCAGCAGCAGGCAGACGACCGGCATCCGGTATCGCGCGTTGACGATGAACAGGGCACCCGTGGCGATCAGGGCACCCAGCAAGACGAGGACATAGGTCGGATCGGCCTTGAGGGAACGGAGTCGCGCGACGGTCATGCCCACGCCCAAGAGGGCAAGCGGACAGACGACCCCGAAATGCAGGTGCGACAACACCGCCAGGAGGGAAGACACGCTGCGGAAGTCGTAGAGGTCCTTGTTGTTCGGGAACTCGTAGGCGTTGAAGAGCCAGCAGAAGCGCTGGACGATGTCCTTGACGAACTTGCCCGGATGCTGCCGGACGTAGTCCGTGAACATGCCCTGGAAGTACGCGTCCACCTCCGCCAGCCGCGCGTCCTGCCCGATGTACTTCCGCGCGTAGCAGGTCGCGATCTGGTAGGTGAGCCCCGTGAGCCACGGGTTGTTGCTGCCGGGATCCGTGCGGGGCTCGATGACCTCGTCCACGACGAGGGCGGCCTCCCTGCCGTCGGATTGCGGATTGTTGGCGATCCAGAGGTTCGTCCCCCCGCTGACGCACAGGAGGACCCAATCCCCCCCCACCACGCGATTGCGAACCGCCACCGGAGCGATGGCGATGGCGCCTCCGAGGACGAACAGGCCCGCCCGCAAGGCACTTCGGGAAAACGCAATTTGTTCTCCTGTCTCGGGCCGCCGGCCTAATCGACGGGCCAGCGCCCGGAGCAAGACGAACGCAGGAAGGACGCCGATCAACGGCAGGAAGTTCGGCCGGAACACCGCCCCCACCCCGGCAAGGAGCCCGACGCCAAACCAATGGATGAGCCGCGCCTCGGGAAGGCGAAGCAGGACGAACGCGAGCGTCAGGCAGAGCAGACAGGCCAACGAGGTCCCGAGGAGCTGGCTGCTGAAGAAGACGCACGTCCAATACACCGCCCCCAGCAGTCCGGCGATCACGCCCGCCCACAAACCGAAACACCGGGCGGCAACCGCGAACATCAAGACCGGTGTCAGTGCGTCCAAGAACACCTGGGCCGTCCGTACGCTTGTGGACGTATGGAGCAAGGACCTCAGCACGGCGAGCACGTGTGTATAGCCCGGAGCCCGCGCGAAGGGATCGGGCGGCAGGTCTCTCTCCAGGATGCGTTCGGCCAGGGCCCAGTTGATACGCTCGTCGGCGACGGGGACCTTCATGAGCGGGTGGCCCGTCGCCTGCGCCAAGAAGGTCAAGCGGACGGCCAACGAAACGAGGTAGATGCCTAGGAGCAGCACCGCGAGTCGGCCGCGCGACGGGGGACGCGCGCTCGTAGCGCCTTGCGACGCCGCCTCGGAGGGTTCTGCAGGTGAGGACCGGTCCATGGCGATACGATACCGCAAAACGCCAGGCCGTGCCGCCCCTACGCAGGACGTCGGCGCCCCTTCCTCCGAGTCACGACGTCGTCGCGAGAATCCCTACGGAGAGGAAGCAACGGCTGAGGCTCGTGCTACTGTATGTAGCCGAGGTTTCGAAGGCGCCGTCTCTGCTCATCGTCCAACTGGCTCTCGGCCGGGGCGGCGAACTGGTTGGGGTCGAAGCCGTCAAAGGACGCCCGCCATCGCTGGAGCTGCCTGTGAAGCCGAGACGCCGTTAGGGAATTGGATTGGATTCGATTCTGGGTCTCATCCGGGTCTTCGCTCAGATCGTACAGCTCGTTCTTCTGATCCGACCGCACGATCAGCTTGTGGTCCTGGTCGAATATGGCCTTGTACGCGACCATCCATGGAGAAGGATCGAATGCAGGGTCGAGCCCCTTGGCAATCGTGAACGCCCAGTGCGGGGGATAAAGGAACTCCGAGAAGACATTGCGATAGACACTGTCACTCTTGCCCTCGACGGCGGTGGCCAGGTTTTGGACCATTACCTTTCCGTTCTGCTTCTCCTGGATGCCCACCCATGAAAGGATCGTCGGAAAGAGATCGTGCGTTTGCACGAGCGAGTCGGCGCGTTGTGGATCGAGCACCCGCGGCCAACGAACGATGAGCGGCACGTGGATCAGCGTCTGGTAGATGCAGTACTGGTGGCCGACAATCTGATGGTCGCCGATCGACTCCCCATGATCGGCCGTCATGACGAGGATCGTGTTGTCGAGATCCAGACGGTCTCGCAGGAGGCGCATCATGGAGGCGAAGTGGTCGTCCAGTTCGCGCACGCGGGCGTCGTACAGGTCGGACAGCACGCGCAGGTCTCGTTTCGAGTAGGTGGACTTATCGATCAGGTTGTAGCCGTGGACGCTTTCGAGGTCCATATCGACGCGGTATGAGTAGGCCATGTCCTCGTCCTCGACGAACGCCTTTCGGT
>CAZKCX010000582.1:0-4767 GCA_964550865.1 uncultured Planctomycetales bacterium | reverse complement strand
GCCGCCGGAGATCTTGCCGCCCGGCCAACGGATGAAGCACGGGACGCGATGTCCGCCGTCGTAGCTGCTGCCCTTGTGGCCTCGCATGCCGGAGTTGAACTTCCCGCCCGAGGTGCCGTTGTCGGTCAGGAAGATGAGGATGGTGTTGTCGGTCAGGCCGAGGGCGTCGACGTGCTCGATCAGGCGGCCCATGTTCTCGTCGATGTTGGCGATCATCCCGTAGAAGTCGGCCCGCCGGCCCTTCACGCCCTTCTTGCGGAAGACCTCGCTGTACTTCTTTGCCACGTTGTAGGGCCCGTGCGGGGCGTTGGTCGGGACGTAGCAGAAGAAGGGGCGATCCTTGTTCTGCTCGATGAACCGCATCGCCCCGTCGAACCAGACGTCCGTGCAGTAGCCGTCATGTTTCTCGGGCTTGCCGTTGTGAAAGTACGTGTCGTCGAAGTAGTCGTTGCCCCAGTAGTCGGGGGTCTGGCCCACGCCGCCCCCGCCGTGGATGAGAACCTCTTGGAACCCGCGGTCCTGGGGGCGGTACGGCCAATTGTCGCCCAAATGCCATTTGCCGAAGATGCCCGTTCGGTACCCGCCGGCGGCGAAGATCTGCGCCATCGTCGTCTCGTCGCGCCGGAGGATCGAGCGGCCCATGATCGTGTGCCAGATGCCCACGCGAAGGTTGTGGCGGCCTGTCATGAGCGCGCCGCGCGTCGGGCTGCACGTCGGGCAGACGTGGAAGTTGGTCAGGCGGGCGCTCTGGGAATGCAGGCGGTCGATGTTGGGCGTCGGCAGGACGGGGTTCCCGTGGCAGGACAGATCGCCGTGTCCCTGGTCGTCGGTCATCACGAGGATGACGTTGGGCGGGCGCTTTGCGGCGGATTGGGCGAGCAGCGGGCCGCCCCCGACGGCCAGGGAGGCCGTTCCCGCGCCGAGGTGTTGCAGGAAGCTGCGTCGGTTGATCGAGTGGGGCATGGTGTCCTCCGGCCTGGATGCCTGGGTCTCGGCGAATGCCGTGCGACGCCGGCGTCGGCGGTGTGTCGCACAGCGGATGATGGTATTCGGCAAGGCGGCCAAACGCCAATGGTTTGCGATGATGCAGGGCTAAGCGCTCAATCCGCACGGGTCAACTGCTTCGGTCCGCCGGGACGGTTCGGCCGGAAGATGTAGTCCGGCCAGAGCGGGCAGTTCAGGTCGATCCACGTCTTGAGGCGGCGCATCTCGTCGCGGGTGAGCTTGACGTCCTTATGGCCTGCCTCGAGCACCTGGACGACCTTGCTGCGGATGCTGCCCAGGGTGAGCGGCGGGAACTTCTCACACCCCCCGGAGTTCCACCCGTAGTCGGCGAAGTGGACGAGCCCCTTGCGGATGAGCGTCTTGTAGGACGCGGGGATCTTGTCGGCATCGAGCACGCCGCGGAGGTCGAGTCCGCGCTTGTGTGAGCCGTCGTGGCAGCGGACGCACTTGGCGTCGAGCACGGGTTGGACGACCTTCTCGTACGACAGCGGCACGCCTCCCCACGAGGCGACCTGTGGGGTCTTGGCACTCTGCGTCATGGCCATCACGCGGCAGTTCGTCGGCGGCGCGACATGACGTCCCTCGTGGCAGCCGATGCAGCTGCGGGTCTCGCCCGATTGGGTCTGGAGGACGCTTCGCATTCGCTGCAGCTCGGTCAGGTTCTCGTCGAGGGCCTGGAAATAGAGCGTCTTGCCCGCGGGCACGGTGAAGCGGGCCGAGCCGTCCTCCTCGACGGGCACGATGCCGTGCGGGGCCTTGGCGACGTAGGACGGCCAGCCGCAGGGCCCGTGGACCTTGTCGATCGGGGCGGCGTACCACTTGATGAAGTCCGGATGGTCGTCGCGATACGTCCCGTCCGGCATCTGCTCCAGATTCGCGCGGACCTCTTCGACCACGCGGATGTACTTCACCCGACCCCGCTCGACGGGGGGCGAGATACCCTCGTACACATCGACGAGGATGATTTCGGCGCGTTCCTCTTTCGTCGCATGGGTCGCGTCGGCAAGGACGGGCGGCGTCTGCCTCGGTTGGAAGGGCGTCGGGCAGACGCTCGACATGCCGAGGTCGAGGTGGACGACCTCCCGGTTGCCGTGGCGATCGATCACGTAGATCCCGAAGACGTCTCGCGGCGCGTGTGAGCAGAGAACATAGTCCCTTGAGACGGGGACCGGGTCGCGGAAGCACTCCTCCTTGGGCCACATGCCGGGCCAGGGCACCTCGGGGGTGATGCTGCGAATGGCCTTCGGATTGAATCGCCCCTTGTCGATGTCGAGCAGGGCGATCGGCCCGTTCAGGTCGCCGAAGTGCGAGATCAGCGTGCAGCAGACCTCGTTCGTGCCGGGGACCTCGCGGCCGTTGGCGTAGCCGTTGGGCTGGATGATGTCGTTGCCGAAGACCAGCTCCATCTTCGCGCCGTCCGGGCGCAGGGCCCAGAGCGTGTGGCCGAAGTCGGCGCCCTTGTCGATGTACTCGCTTCGCGTCCAGATGACGCGGCCGTCGTCCATGATTGACGGGGCCCACTCCGAGAGATTCGAGTGGGAGAGCGGCCGGATGTCGCTGCCGTCCGGCTTCATGCGAAACAGGACGGCCACCTGTGGCCGCCAGCAGAGGTAGCGGGCCTTGCAGCGGGTGCTGATCATGGCTAGGTCGCCGTCCGGCAGGGGGCACGGCCAATAGTCGTGGAAGGGTCCGTCCGTCAGCTTCTTCACGCCGCTGCCGTCCGGGTTCATCTCGTAGATGTGATAGTACCCGTCGGCGGAGGGGCGATACGCGAAGTAGATCTTGCTGAGGTCGAAGCTTGCCATCGGGTTCCGTGCGATGCCGCCCTTCGATTCGAACAGGCGGGCAACGTTGGCCTCCAGGGGCGCGAGCCGTTCGTCGCGTTGGGGAACCTCCATCAGGCAGACCGCTCCGCCGGGGCGATAGCGCGAATCCAGCAACACGCTGTAGTTGTGCGACGGCTCGAACGGCCGACGCTTGACGAACAGGACGCGATCGATCGGGGCTAGGTCGGGATCGCGCATCATGAGGCGGCGCTTCGCGAGACGGGCCTGGTAGTAGACGTCTCGCTCCGTGGCGCGGTCGGGCGGAGCGGCCTGGAGCCGCTTCTGCTCGTTGCGGAATCGCTTCAGCTCACTCTGCGCGGTGGCGACGTCCATCCCTTTGGCGGCGAACCGGCGGACCATGTCTTCCATCAAGGTCAGCGTACGCTCGAGAGGATCGTACCGGAGCATGTGCAGTTGGTACGTGCCCCCTTCTTCGGTTTGCACGGTTACGTTGCGCTGCGGGCCGATCGGGCCGGGCTCGACAGGGATCGCGATCGTCTTCGACTCGCCCGGGGCGAGCTGCACGGACTCGGACACGTCGGGCGCGCTGATGCGAAGGGTCGTCGGGTCGGCCGACGTGGGCGTGCTCAGGCGAAGGTGGAAGGTTTGATCGAGGCAGGCTCCCGCCTGCGCGATCGCCAATGGCGCGAAGTCAAGCAGGATTGGTCGGCCGTGGGCGCTCGTGTGCTTACCGCCCATGCCCAGACCTATCCGCAATCCGCGATGCTTGCACGCGGGGAAGAGCGAGAGCGGCAAGCGAAACTCGAAGCGGCCTCGCTCGGCGTCGCAAGCGCCCTGGATCGGCGTGCGCTTCTCGATCCGCCCCTTCTCGTTGTAGGTATTGAAGGTGAGTCGATTCTTGCCGACGGCGACGATGCCGCAGCCGTCCCAGTTCCGCGTCGAGACGACGGCCAGGTGGCTGCTGAGCAAACGGTCGGTTTGGATCGCGACGTAGAGGTTGTCCTCGCGCCAGCCGGTCCAGACTTTGTGGTCGATGATCGGTCCTAGATCGAAGTCATACGGCCAGGCGACGCGAACCACGCCGCGCGATGCGCCCTTCCAGCATACGTCATCGAGCTTGCCGTCCAGTTCCGGTGCGGACGAAAGCGGCGGGAGCGGCAGGCGGTCGTCTCCGACGTGACGCGGGTAGTTCTTGACGCGGCCGTTGTAGGGTACGAGTCGCGGGCTCAGATCGGCCCGGCCGTACGTCTTGGCCCAGGCGTGCTCCTCGGCGAGGAAGGCATAGCGGAGCAGTTCAGACTCGCTCTGTTCGGGCTTGCTTTCGCCGGTCGACTTGACGGCACGAAGGACCTTTTCGGGGATCGGCTCCTTCCGGCCGTAGATCTCCAGCTCGTCGATGCGGACGTTGCTGCCGTTGGTGCCGGTGACGGCCACGCGGACCCATCGGGCCCGGACGGGCTTGAAGGCGAACGAGACGCGCTCGTTCACCGACGGCCCGTTGGACTGCTCATGGACCGTTCGCCAGGTGGGGGCGTTCGTATCGCGGTTGTACTCCGTGGCGGTTCGAATCGTGAAGCTCGTGGCGGCTCGGTCGCTGTATTGGCCGGTGTTGTCGCTGCCGAAGGCCACCTTGCAGAGCCAGTAGGTGCCGCTTAAGTCGATCTCGGCCCAGCTCGGCTCGCCGTTGCTGATCCAGCTATGGCTATTGCCGGCGAGGCCGTCGTTGAGGTGGTGGATCTGGTGCTTATCGTGTCCGGGCAGCAGCGAGCTGGCGGCGGCCTTGGCCTTCGCGCCGAGGGCGAGGTTCTTGAGACCCGTCTCGTCTTCTCGTCGGACGGCGGTCCGTTGCTCGACAGGAGAGTGGTCCTTCCCGGGCGGCGGAGGGGGTCCGGGCAGTTTGGGCGCGCCGGATTTCGATCGTACTGAGTCTCTGCTTGACTCCGGTTGCTAAGTTCGGTATATGTTAGGTATTACG
>CAZKCX010000581.1:0-4771 GCA_964550865.1 uncultured Planctomycetales bacterium | reverse complement strand
ACCCTCCCCATGTATTTCCAGTACTAAGACCTTGCATTTCCGTCGGCATCGCGTACGATATGCGCGTTCCTATGGAAGGGTCTTGGCCCCTGAGCCTCGGATGAAAGGAAGCATACCCATCGCCAAGGGGGGAGCTCGTGCAGGGACGCACGGCATCTGCGTGCCCGGCATCGGGGCGATTTTCGCCGTTCTGACCGCCGCGGTCCTCGCCCAGAACGCCACGACCACCCAAGCCACCGTCCCGGAGAAGCCCAGTCCGCCCGCTCCTGCTTCGCCGTCCGCGGAGCCGTCGAAGGCGGTGGATGCCTCGGCCGTTCGGGTGAACGGCGGCGATCGCGTCGATATCCACGTCGCCGATGCGCCCCTTTCGACGATCCTGAAGATGCTCTCGGCGCAGAGCAAGAAGAACATCATCGCCAGTCCCGCCGTAAGCGGAACGGTGACGGCCGATCTGTACAACGTCACGTTCACCGAGGCCCTCGAGGCCATCCTCAAGATGAACAATTGCGCCTACGAGGAGCGGGGCAAGTTCATCTACGTCTACACCGCCGAGGAGATGCGGCAGCTCCAGGAGGCCCGCGTCGAGGAGCCGATGGTCGCGAGGCTCTTCCGGCTGAACTACGTCACCGTCAAGGACGCCCAGGCCCTCATCGAACCCATTCTCAGCCCACAGGGGAAGACCGCGGCGACGCCGGCCTCGGAAGTGGGCCTCGAGACCGACGCCACGACCGCGGGCGGGAACACCCACTCCGGACAAGACGTCATCATGGTCTACGACGTCGCCAGCCGCATGGAATATGTCGAGAAGGTCATCCAGGAGTTCGACGTGCGACCGAAGCAGGTCCTCATCGAGGCGACGATCCTGCGGGCCGACCTCACCGAAGACAACGCGCTCGGCATCGACTTCACCATGGTCTCCGGCGTGGACTTCGAGATGCTCGGCTCGACCTCCCCCGGCGTGACGGATATCAACACGGGCAATGTGCCGCAGCCGGAGCTGAACAACACCAACTCCACGCTGCGGACCGACTTCAACGCCAACGTCCCGGGCGGCGGGTTGTCCTTCGGGATCATCAAGGATCAGATCGGCGTGTTCCTGCGGGCGCTCGAATCCGTCACCGACACGACCGTGCTCGCGAACCCGAAGGTCCTGACGCTGAACAAGCAGCGGGGCATCGTCATCGTGGGTCGTCGCGACGGGTATCTCACGACCACCGTCACGGAGACGACGGCCATTCAGACCGTCGAGTTCCTCGAGACGGGGACGCAGCTCGTGTTTCGGCCCTTCGTGGGCGACGACGGCTATGTCCGCATGGAGATCCACCCGGAGGACAGCACGGGCTCGCTGAACGAATCCAACCTGCCCTTCGAGACCACCACCGAGGTCACGACGAATATCCTGGTGCGGGACGGACACACGATCTTGATCGGCGGCTTGTTCCGCGAATCGACGAACAGCGTCCGCAACCAGGTGCCGATCGTCGGCAACATCCCCGGGCTGGGCGCCCTGTTCCGCAGCTCCGACGACGTCACGACCCGGGAGGAAGTGATCATCCTGCTGACCGTCCGCGTGGTCGACGACGAGCAGTACGCCGAGGCGAGCGAGAAGATCGCCGAGGATGCCCTGCGGGTCCGGTTGGGCAAGCGCCGCGGCGTGCTGGCGTTCGGCCGCGACCGCCTTGCCCTGGCCCACTACCACATGGCCCTTCAGCACCTCAAGGCCGGCCGCATGGACAAGGCGCTATGGGACGCCCGCCTGTCGCTCCATATCAGCCCGACGTATCTGCCGGCGATCAAGCTGAAGGAGAAGCTCGTCGGCGCGCACTCGTGCGACTACCGCGCGGGCATCATCCGGGACGTCATCGCGAGGCGGTTGATGGGCACAAACCGTCTGGAGCAGTTCGGTCCTCCGTCTCCCGCGCGGGACGGGAAGCTGGACGCAGGCCCGCCGTATCCGGAGTTCCCACGGGACTTCCCCGAGGCCTTCAGCCCCGGGGAGCTGTCCGATGCTCCACCGGAGCCGGCGGAAGAAGGCGGTGAGGAGAAATGACCCGACGCGCTTTGATCCCCGTGCTCGTGCTGTTGGCGGCGTGCCTTCCGACGGGAGGATGCGCCGACCTTGAGCACAGCCGCAACGCCGACGAGGCCAAGCAGCGATGGGCGCACATGCGGGCCAAGGTCAAGCTCCAGCTCGCCCAGAAGTCCTTCACCCACGGCAATGTGGACGATGCGCTGAAGAAGTGTACGGAGGTCATTTCGCTCGATCCCGGCCTCGTGGAGGGGTACCTGCTCGCCACGCGAATCCGGCTGGAACGCGGCGAGATCGCCAAGGCCCAGCTCGCGCTCGACAGCGCGGAGTTCGCCGCCGCGCCCACCGCCGAGGGTATCTACCTTCGCGGACTCATCGCCGAGCGGCAGGGCCGGCGGGACGAGGCGCTGGGGCAGTACGCCGCCGCCTACGAGATGGCACCGGAGGAGCTCGACTATCTGTTGACCTATGTGGAGTGCCTCATCGCGCAAGACCATTACGCGGAGGCCCTACGGGTCGTCGAGCCCCGCCGCGCGGATTTCGAGCAGACCCCGGCCGTCTACGTGCTGATGGGGCACGCGCTGGTCTTCCTCGACCGCCCCCAAGAGGCGGTCGACGCCTTTCAGCGCGCGCTCGCCCTCGCGCCCGACGATCCGCTGCTTCGGGAAGAGGTCGGCATGGCCTATCAGGCCGCCGGCTGGCACGACAAGGCCGTCGAGACGCTCAAGCCGCTGCTTCGTTGGTCGGCTTCCTCGCCGGACCGGCCGACGACGCAGACGGCCTCGTCCGGGGAGTCGAGCGATCCGGAGGCGGGACTCGTCTCGGGTGTTCGTCGCGCACTATTGAAGTGCTACGTGTGTACCGATCGGACCCGCCAGGCGGAAGCGTTAATCCGAGAAGTGGCACAAGACGCACGCGATGAGTCTTCGCTCTGGCTCTTCCTGGCCGATGCCCTCCTTCGCAACGGCAATCTGGACCACGCCGCCGAGGCCGCGGAACGGGCCAATCGGCTGATCCCGGGCCAGTCGGACGCCGTCCTCTTGCTGACCTACCACGCGCTGGAGTCCGGTCGTGCGACGGAGGCGATCGAACGGGCCGAGCGGATGCTCCAACGCAGCCCCTACGACGTCGAGGCCCGCGCGCTCCTCGCCCGGGCGTACGAGGAGATCCCCAACGGCCGGGCGAAGGCGGCCGAGCACTACCGCAGGATCCTCTCCGTCGTGCCCGATCACCCCTGGGCCCAGGCCCAGCTCCAGCGACTCACCCAACAAGCCCGCGCGGAATGATGCCTCCTCGGGTTTCGCTCTCTCTGCACGCCGTCGCAGGACCGGCCGGTCCTTGAGTCCGACCCGCTTGGCAGCTATCGTTGCCGGTGCGGGTCGCAGTCGATTCGAGCCATGGTTTCGGAGGAGCTATCCATGACGGAGCAGGGGAACGAACTCAACCGGCGGGACTTTCTGCACCATGCGGCGGGCGCGGCGATCGGGGCCTCGGCCCTCGCGGGCGGCGCGGCGGAGGCCGAAGGCGCGGAGAAGAAGGCCCCCGACCAGAAGATGATCTGGCGGAACAAGCGGGACGGCATGACGTACCGCCGCCTGGGGCGCACGAACTACATGTGCAGTCGGCTCGCGGCCGGCTGGCGCGGCAACAACCGCCTGAAGCAGCTCCTGTTCAACAAGGGGGTGAACTACTTTGACACGTCGCGGGCCTACATGAACGGCCTGAACGAGGCCCAGCTCGGCAAGCTGGTTCGCAAGATCCGCGATAAGATCTTCCTGTCCAGCAAGGCCAGCGGCGTGGTCGGCTATCCGCGATTGTCCTTCAAGCCGGGCGAGGGCAAGAAGGCGGCGGGTATGTACACCAAGCTGCTCGACGAATCGCTCAAGACCATCGGCGTCGACCACCTCGATTGCTACTACCTGCATGGCGTCGCCCAACCCTGGGTGCTCGAGACCGAAGAGCTCTACGCCGCGTTCGAGAAGGCCCACAAGGCCGGTAAGGTCAAGCACAACGGCATCACCATGCACAGCAAGGTCACCGAGAATCTCGCCAAGGCCGTCGAGATGGAGGAGAAAGGCCTCAAGTGGTTCGATCTGGTCATGGTCGCCTGCAACCCGAACAGCTGGCCGAACAACCAGGAGCACATCCGCAAGCTCCAGAAGCACGACGTCGGCGTCATCGCGATGAAGGCCACCGGCCGCGTCGGCGGCATCAAGGATCCGGGGGTCGAGAAGCTCATGGCCCTGGGGGACGACCTCGAGCTCAACGACCGCGAGCGGAGCTACGCCTACATGATGCACATCGCGGACGTGGACGTGCTCATCAGCGAGATGCAGAGCGTCGCCCACGTCGAGGGTAACCTCAAGCTGCCGAGGATGAAGCTCGCCGCCGCGGACTGGCGGAGACTGGAGCACCGCGTCCTCGCCGAGCAGCGTGATGCGTGTCATCACTGCGGACAATGCACGGCCGCCTGCCCGAAGGGAATCGAGGTCGATGCCTTCGTCCGTTGCCGGAGCTACTACCACAACTATGCCCACACGGCCGCGGACGCCTGCCACGCGGTCCGTCGACCGGACGTGGAGCTCGCCCAAGCCTGTGGAGACTGCGACCTGTGCGACCGCGCCTGTCCGGCGGGCATCGCCCCAGGCCAGGCGGTCCGAGAGGTGGCCCGTCACGTCCTATAAATGCATCGTAACCGTTCAGCCCTCAGGCAGGTTGGGGAACCAAGGAAGGCATGGGGGC